>QHMS01000203.1 GCA_003217895.1 Verrucomicrobiota bacterium | reverse complement strand
CACCAAACGCTGAATTATCGTCCCCCGTTGAGTTAAAGATCAGCGCGAGTGCTCCGTGAGCAGTATTTGCCGCTCCCGTGGTATTAAGCAAAAGTGCTCCAGCGCCAGTGGCTGTATTTTCATTTCCATTGTTTAGCGCGAGCGTCCCAGCGCCTGCGCCTGTGTTGAAGCTCCCAGTGGTAAGCGTCGTGACCGATTGCCAGCCAAGCGCTGTGTTGTATTGGCCGGTCGTGAGGTGCAAAAGAGAGTTGCGCCCTTCCGCCGTGTTGCCTCCTGGATAGCTCCCATCGGGCGGCGGCGAAACGTCCGGAGCCGCTTGCACTTGTGGTAGAAATGCAAAGCAGACCAGAATAAGAGGGATCAGAAGGAACTCGCGCCGTAACGGCAGCGAGCGAATCCGATCTCGTCCGGATGAAACTAACGTTTTAGGTTGAATCAGTAAATACATGGGGTGTTCTTTCTTTTTCCCGGTCGTGTTCATTTTGGTTTTTGTCACTGGGGCGCTCAGACAAAGAACTTACCGGGCAAAAATCCCTAGTCTGTTGTGGAACCCATGCGCGTTGATACTGAATTTCGGTTTTGAATGTCAATACTTTTTGGAATTGCAGGTAGAAAGCGAAAGGTAGCAATCGCAAGAGATTTGCCCCTGGACAATAACTCACGCCATGATCCAGCCGATTAACAGCCGCAGGATCATATCGACGAATACCGGCTGGCATCACCCATGAGACGCCTGCAAAGAGCCAGCACACGGCGCGCTTGTTAGCTTACTTTTTCGGTCTCAACAGCGGGAAGAGGATCACGTCGCGGATGGATTCCGCGCCGGTAAGCAGCATGGTGAGCCGATCCATTCCGAGCCCAAATCCGCCGGCAGGCGGCATGCCGTGCTCGAGCGCCAGTAAAAATTCCTCGTCGATCTTCTGTTTCTCTTCGCCTGCCTGTTCGAGCAGACGCTGACGTTGAGCAATCGGGTCGTTTAACTCGCTGTACCCCGGCGCGATTTCCACACCGTTAATGATCAGTTCAAAAACATCGACGAGCGAGTTGTCGGCTGCATTTTGTTTTGCCAGAGGCACGAGTTCTTTCGGGCAATGCGTCACAAACAGAGGATCGATCGTTTTCTCCTCGACCAGTTTTTCGAACACATGCTGCGTCACCTCGAAATCGGCCGACTGCGGCAAGATTTCCAATTTGAATTCGTTCGTCGCGCGTTCGCGCCGTTGCTCGCTTGAGAATTCGAACCAATTTTTGCCGGCGACTTCCCGCACGAGATCGTGGTAGCGGACCCGGCGCCATGGCCGTTTCAAATTGATGGTGCGAACAATTTTTCCATCGGCATCCTGATGCTCGATCGTGTGTGAGCCGCAGATCTTCTCGGCAAGATAACAAATCAGTTCTTCGACGAGATTCGCCACCTTCTCGAAATCCGCGTAGGCCCAGTAGGCTTCGAGCATGGTGAATTCCGGATTGTGTTTTCTGGAAATGCCTTCATTGCGAAAGTTGCGATTGATTTCGAAGACCTTGTTGAATCCGCCTACCAGTAAACGCTTCAAATACAGCTCCGGCGCAATGCGCAGATAAAGATCGAGGCCGAGCGCCTTGTGTCGCGTGGTGAACGGCTCGGCCGCGGCGCCTCCGGCAATCGTCTGCAAGATTGGCGTCTCGACTTCTAGAAAGCTGCGCTCTTCGAAGAAACGCCTCGTCTCACGGACAATCGCGATGCGTTTTTCGAACACACCGCGTGACAAGGCTTTAGCAAGCAGCCGAAACGCGCGCACTTTGAGTGTCGGTTCCCCGCTTTTGGTGAGAAAACACGTCCCTTCAACCCCGATGAAATCGCCGATATCCAGCAAGCGAAAAAGATCGATCAGCTCCGGGCCAACTTCTTTCGCGTGGATGTAAATCTGAATGCGGCCCGTGGCATCGCGCAGGTCCAGGAAATGGCTTTTGCCCATGTCGCGATGAGCCGTGATACGCCCCGCCACACGAAGAGTCTCGCCCTCCTTGAATTGCTCGTGCACCGCCGCAATGGATCCGCTTACGTCAAAACCGGAGCCGAACGGCTCGATACCTTTTGCACGGAGCGCCTCGAGTTTTTTGCGCCGTAGCGCGATCAATTCATTTTCGTCGTCCATGCTCGCAACATTGTATGCGTCTGTGTCAGACGCCAAACCTATTAAATCGGCGTTTCACAGAACGCCCCACAGGAAATTGCGGGATCTATGAACAAAAACATTTCTGCCGTTGTGACTTTGTAACTTTTAACCAATTACTGTCACATTGGGTTTGCAAACGAAAGATCGGCAGTGAGATACTGACCAGCGCGCGGTCTGGATTTTGCGCCAACCTCGCGCTGGTACATGCCTGTTAAATTACCGGAAACCACATCGAAGATAGAAGGGCCGCTGGTGAAGCAGTTCTCCGTTTTCCTGCCTAACAAGGTGGGGGCGATGCTGGAAATTGTGAAACTGCTCAACAACGAGAATACGCACGTCGTGGCTTTGAGCGTGTCGGAATCCACCGACTCAGCCATCGCACGGATCATTGCGAGTGATCCGGCCCGCGTGGAGAGATTGTTCCGCGAAGAAAATGTTCCTTTTGGCGTTAGCGAGGTGGTGGTGGTGGAGTTGCGAGAAGTCGCGACCCGACTAGTGAAACTGCTTGCCGCATTGGTGATGGCGGAGGTCAATGTGCATTTTGCTTATCCCCTGCTGATTCGTCCGCGAGGCTTTGCCGCGATTGCCTTGCACGTTAAAGAGTTAAAGGGTGTTTTGTCATTCTAAGCGCAGCGAAGAATCCCGGATTTTTTTTCGGGCCATCATCTGCCGCATCAAATCGCCAGAGATGTTTCGCTTCGCTCAACATGACAGAGGCGGTTGACAGCCTGCCAAGTGCGCGCTTACAGAAAGTGGGCTTATTGCGCCATGCGGACTCTTCTCTCACGCGCTATCCGGGTCGATCCCAGCTTCCACATCGGGCTCGGGCTGATTGTGATTGTGGCAGTGGCAGAGGTCTTCTTCGCAACCTCCTATTACGTCGGCCGGGCTCGCGTTGCCCGAGTGTCGGCACAGGCAGTCGCAGCGAATGTTGTACGCCCTGTGGCTCCCGCTCTTCCGTCCCGAACAGCTGTGCCAGCACCGGTGCAGCCGGCAGTCTCGCCAGCAGCGGCGGTCTCCGCACCTTCTCCGTCGCTTGTCGATCAATTACTGCGCGAAGGCATTGAGCTGCGCGATCGGGGCGACACGACAAACGCTCTGGCGCGCTTACAAGAAGCGCTGGACAGCGAACCGGACAACGCGAGCGTGCTCGCCGAAACAGCTAAAACGTACGACCTGATGCAAAATTACGATCGTGCGAATGAAATCTGGCGCAAGCTTGAAGAAATGGGGCCGTCTGCTGGGACCGCGTACGAGCTGGCCGCTCAGCGGCTGAAAATGGGAGTGTCGGCTCCTGAGGCAGCGGATTCTGGTATCGCAATCTCGTCAGCTGACGCAGCAGAACACAGAGATATTGGCGGCAACCCGGAAGGCTCGGTCATGGGTATCACTGAAGTCAAAACCATTGAGACCCCTGATCCAGACGCGGAGAAGAACATGGCGTTGCAGATCGGCATAAAAAAACAGCCGGGCGCGAGTATCGATCACGAAAAAGTTAGAATCTTCGTGAAGTTCTACGACACGGTCGGTGACAAGGATATCAAACTCACCGACGCCGACGTGAATTACGAATGGCTGACGCCCAAACACGATTGGACGGAAACCAACCCAGAAGTGCTTTCAGTGAAGTATGTCCACGCAAAAACAGGCGGCGCCTCATCCGACTCGTCGCTCGCTGAGACGGCGGCAACAGTCCGGCCGGGCCAAAAATCTCGAGGCGTCAAAGGTTCTGCCGCAGATAGCGGACGGCGGAAATACCTGGGGTATGTTATTCAGCTTTATTACGACGATGAGCTGCAAGCCGTCCAGGCGGAACCGTCGCGACTTTTGCAACTTTTCCCTCCTTCGAAGAGTACCTCGGCACGATGAGGCCATTGCCTATCATCCCTGCAAATGACGAAGCTCGAATGCTGAATGACGAAGCACTAATGACAAAGATCCGGACCAGGATCGACATGCGAAGTCGGAACTCGTCATTCCGAATTCCTTCGTCATTCGTCATTCGAGCTTCGTCATTGCTTGCCACATGCGTTTTCTTTTTTGCCGCCGCAGCAGAAGGGCAAATTCAGGTGGACCTGAAATTCACGCGAATGCAGTACATCGCTTACGAACCGGTTGTAGCTACCCTTGCCATCACCAATCTGGCTGGGCGCGATATCGAGCTTCACGATACCAACGGCCAATCGTGGCTTGGATTCGAAGTGACCGGAAACGACGATCAGCCCACAGCGCTGCTCAGCACCGAAAACGCCCAGCCGCCTTTGAAAATCGAAGCCGGGCAGAGAGTCACCCGTCAAATTGATCTCGCTTCGCTTTATCCCGTTCATGATTTCGGCGCTTATCATGTGCGGACTCATGTTTATTTCGCGGATCTGGCAAAGTTTTTTTACTCTTCAACGCGAGTGTTCGAAGTGACCGACACGCGACCGCTCTGGCAGCAAACGGTGGGAATTCCGGACGGCGTTGCCGCCAATGGGGCCGTGCGGACGTACTCGCTGCTCACCAATCGTTTTCCCGACCATACCTCCTTATACGTGCGCGTGCAGGACAAGGACACGGGAATTGTCTATGCGACTTATTCGTTAGGTCGCACCATCACATTCGAGCAACCGCAAGCGGAAATCGATCGTGCCAATCAATTGCACGTTTTGCATTGTGCCGCGCCACGTGCCTGGTCGTATTCCCGAATCGGTTTGAATGGCGAACTGCTGACGCACTCTTCGTTCATGGAAACAAAAAGCCGGCCTCGTCTCGTCCACGCCGCAAATGGCGAGGTGGCAGTGCGTGGCGGTGTGGCCGAGGCTCCTGCGCAAGGCTCGCGCAGCACGGCACCGAAACTTTCTGCTCGCCCGCCCGGCTTGCCTAAGGACGATCACTAATGCAAAGAAATTTTTGCGGGCTCCGTTTGTCTGTTGGCAGTTTGATGGTCGTACTTGTGGCATGCAGCAGTTCCTACGCGGCGCGGGCCGTCCGCAGCTCTGAAAGCGGCGACTCGCTTACCGTCGTGATCGATGCAGGACATGGCGGCCATGACCGCGGCGGGATTCCCGGCCAAAGGGTCGCGGAAAAGAACATGACACTCGACGTGGCGCAGCGCCTTAGAAATGTGCTGTCAGGCGCCGGTTACCACGTTGTGATGACCCGGGACAGCGACGTGTTCGTTCCATTGGCAACGCGAGTTGCAATCGCCAACTCATACCGCAACGCCATCTTCGTGTGCATTCATTTCAACGCGACGAACCGGATGGGCGCTAGTGGCATCGAAACTTATTTTTATACCCGCGACAGCTTGCCGCTCGCTTCAGCTGTTCATTATTACGTCACAGGAGGCGCGCCTTCGGCTAATCGCGGAGTGCGACGACGTGGGTACTACGTATTGCGAAAAACCGCCATCCCGGCGGTACTCGTGGAATGCGGATTCCTCACCAACCCGACGGAAGCCGCATATGCCCAAACTGCTTCTTACCGCCAAAAACTCGCAGAAGAAATTGCGGCTGGAGTCCGCGGCCGCAGCTCACTCGGCAGCGCCTCGTACATCGATCAAACCAAAGTAACTCGGTCCGAACGCCACAGCTCGAAGCGTTCACACAAGAAAAGCGCGCGGAAAAAGAAAAGCTCATCGAAACCGGCTGGATCAGAAGCACGCTCTGGCTCGATAAATCGGGAGGCCTGATTTGAACATGCCGGTTTTGAGTTCGGCACAGATGCGAGCCGCAGAAGAGGCTGCTTTTGCGAGTGGTGTACAAGTCGAAGCGCTAATGGACAAGGCAGGGACCGGAGTCGCGCAGGCAGTCATCAAATTTTTCCCGAAGCCTGGCACATGCATCGTGTTCGCCGGAAAAGGCCACAATGCGGGCGACGCCCTGGTTGCAGCGGAACATCTGCGACGCCTGAGATGGAAAATCGAAGTCCGACTTGCTTTCAAGCAGGTGGATTGCAGCGAGCTCATGCGCAAGAAGCTCGAGAATCTGCGTCGCAGACCGCCTGAGATTTTAGGGGCAAAGGCATCCGTCAGCGCCGCGACTGATCTCGGCGTGAATGTTGTTGAGCTCTGGGCAGAGGCCGGTGATGAACTGGCTGTCGCGCAGGAAGAAATTGCGGCAGACGCGTATCTGGGCACCGCTCGTCCATTAATCATTCTTGACGGCCTTCTCGGCGTTGGGGCGAGGCCCCCGCTGCGCGAACCGATACGCGCCGCATGCCGTTCCATCAATCAGTTGCGGACAAATAAGGGTGCCTATGTGTTTGCTGTCGATCTCCCGACCGGTCTGGATAGCGACTCAGGGAAGACAGATCGCGACTGCGTGACCGCGGATTTTACCGTCACAATTGGATTCGCGAAAGCGGGTTTGATCGCCGATGGCGCGTTGGACTACGTGGGCAGAATTGAAGTTGTGCCACTGCATGAGTTGCGGCCAGCGGAAAAAAAAACAAGCGAAATCATCGCGAGCCCTCCCGCTTTTTATGGATTGCTCACGAGACGTGAATACAGCGCGTACAAGAATCAATTCGGTCGCATTGGCGTCGTAGCCGGCTCTAAGGGATTCGTGGGCGCTGCTCTGATGACCTCGCAGGGGGCGTTGCGGGCAGGCGCAGGTCTGGTCGAAGTTTTTGTTCCCGAAGAAATTTACGAGATCGTCGCCAGCGCAGCGCCGATGGAAGCAATGGTGAAGCCGCTTCAATCTTACAGCGACCTACTGAAACAAAAGCCTGATGTCTGGGCTGTGGGACCCGGTCTGGGGACATCACGCGCGGACGAGATTCTTGAGCTGATTGAAAAAGCAAAGCAACCAATGGTGCTTGACGCCGACGGGCTCAATATTTTGTCCGAAAAAATATCAGCACTCCGGCATTGCAAAGGCGAACGGCTGCTCACACCGCACCCGGGCGAGATGAAACGTCTTTTCCCACACCACAAAGAACGGCGCACCGAAATTGCGACGAAATTCTGCAGTCGTTTTGCAGTGACGCTTTTGTTAAAGGGCAGTCGCACTATCGTGGCTCAGCGCGATCATCCGTTGAGCTATAACAGCACGGGCAATCCGGGAATGGCCACTGGCGGAATGGGCGACATTCTCACAGGTGTCTGCGCCGGTTTGGTGGGGCAGGGCCTGTCGCTTTACGATGCGGCGCGAATTGGTGCATGGGTATGTGGGCGCGCTGCGGAAATGGCAATTTTTAACGATGGCCAAAGCGAACAATCGTTGTTGCCTCGCGATGTTCTCGATCATCTGGGCGAAGCGTTTAATGAATTGTAGGGCGTCTGTGTCAGACGCCGTAGAATTGGCGTTTCACAGAAACGCCCTACAATTTTTCAGATACGCACAATGAATCTCCAAACCGGAACCACCGAGGAGTACAAAGCGCCGACTGAGGAGACTGCCTGGAGCCGGGTGAAAAAGGCGCTTGGCCCAATCGCGGTGGTGGGCGTCGTGATCGCAAAGTTTTTCGCGAAACTTAAGTTTGTTCTGCTGCCGCTCCTCAAATTCCTGCCCATCTTGTTGAAATCCGGCGGAACCATGCTGCTAATGATCTGGGTGTATACCCAATTCTGGGGCTGGCGATTTGCCTTGGGATTTGTCTTTCTTCTCTTAGTGCATGAATCAGGCCACCTGCTCGTCGCTAAAAAATTCGGACTGAAAGTCGGCGCGCCTGTTTTTATTCCGTTTATGGGTGCGTTCATCGCGCTCAAAGACGCGCCGCGCAATGCCTGGATAGAAGCATGCGTGGGCATTGGCGGCCCCATGCTAGGGAGCTTTGGCGCATTGATCTGTAACGCGCTGGGCGAACTCTTCGCCGCGCCCATCTTCATCGCGCTCGCGTGGTTTGGATATTTCCTGAATCTGTTCAACCTGACGCCGGTGGGAATGCTCGATGGCGGACGCATTGTGACCGCGCTGTCCCGATGGCTTTGGCTACCGGGATTCGCTCTCCTTCTTTGGTTCGGCTGGAAGTTTCCAAATTTTATTATCTGGTTGATCGTGCTTTTGTCGCTGCCGCGGATCTATTCGCTATTCCGGAAACGAACCGAAGAAGAACAGCGTTACTTCGAAGTCACACCGTCCCGGCGCTGGATAATGTCGATCTTGTACTTCGGTTTGATTGCGGTGTTGCTTTTCGGAATGCACGTAGCCCAGCAGGATTTGAACAAGTACGGAGTGCGCTCCCACGGTCACGGGCGAGATGTGATTGTCCAATGAGTCGAGGCCGCTGCCTTCGGAACATAGGCCCGTGGCCTGTGTGGTCAGCGGGTTTTTAAGCCGGCTGTCTCGGGTTTCAGCGGAGTGCAACTCCGTTGGGCGGGCAGGTAGAGA
>QHMS01000202.1 GCA_003217895.1 Verrucomicrobiota bacterium | reverse complement strand
CAACTTAGACTGTCTCTCCCTGGCTCATCTCGCTCGCCAGCGCGAACGAAGTTAGCGCGATTCCCTGCTCCTTTAGAACCACCCGCGTTTCGGGAGCGGTGAGGGCCTCCAGTTCCTCAGCCCACCGATAGCCCCAATGACTGTATCGCGTCCGCGTACCAGCATCATCTTCGCCGGGATGGCAAATCAATTCATACAGGCCATCAGGAATTTTCCGAAATATTTGTTCGAGCGCAGAGCGAGTTAAACACCCGCTGACTTCGAATCCGTACATACCATCCGGCATTTGCGGCAGGCGTGGACCGTGCAAACTTCGCGCTGACAGACAGGTCACATTCAAACCAAGCCGCTGCATCCACCGCCCCATTCGGACGCGCGGCGATTTTCGCCACGGGCCAGCAGGATTGCGAACCCAAACATTATCCATCCCTCGGGTAAGCCGCCTAACAATTTGGAAGACAGGCGGGAACACGTGGAGATGCTGATGGCTATCAAGGTGGGAAAGTCGCAGCCCTGTCTTCTGAAAACGCGCGATCTGCGCCGTGATCTCACGCTCGACCTCTTTCCAGCTGATACGTCCGAGAAAGGCACGTCTGAGAAATTCACCACTAGTGCGGGGAAGCCTTCCATTTTTATCAACCAGGGTAGGCAACGCCTCGTGCCCCAGGACGGCTCTCTCTTCCACCAGCGTCAGATGTAGGCCAACATCCAGTTCGGGGTTCTGCCGAGCTAACGCGACGGCCTCCTCGAATGCACTCCCCGTCACAAGCAACGAGGCACTCGTTACGATTCCGTCTTGAAACGCCCGCAGGATCCCTCGGTTCACTCCCGGCGTCAGTCCAAGGTCATCCGCGTTAATAATCAGTTTCTTCAAGGCTCGGAAACCCGGGCCGACCGGATTTCGTGTCGCATCTTCATCCGGAATGCAACCAGTTCCCGAATCATCTTGAAGATCACGTCCGGATTGGCCAGAGTGGAGGTGCCGCGATTTCGGGGAAAATAATTGACGCCGAATTGCACGATCTTGAATCCGTGCAACTTGCCCTTGATTAGCAGCTCCGCGTCGATGAACGAACCCTCCGACTCTAACGCGACCTTATTCAGGATCTCTCTTTTGAACAATTTGAAGGAGAAATTGATGTCCTTCACCCGTAACGGAAAAAGGAAACGGATAAGCAAATTGTAAACCACCGAATACAGGGTGCGGATAGGTCCTTCCGCAGTGCGATCGAACCGATAGGCCGAAATGATGTCGGACCTTGTGAAATCCATGATGTGCACCGCCCGATTCAATTCCATGAGATCGACCGGCAAATCTGAATCACAGTAGAAAACCAGCTCTTTTGTCGCCTTGCTAAAACCGGTGCGAAGCGCGCCTCCCAGTTTCAAATTCCGTTGGTGGTGAAACACCTTCACGCAAGGGTTTGATTGGGCCAACGCTTTCGCGATTTCCGCTGATCGGTCGGTACTGGCGTCATTGACGATGAGGATTTCGTAATCCGACGTCATGTCGCTCAGGACGGCCTCCGCGAAATGGACCGCGCGCTCAATGTTCTCTTCTTCATTGAACATTGGATAAACAACCGAGACGCTTGGCCTCCATGTCGTCATGCGCGCGATTTGAGTTCGGGAGCTCGGTCTAAAGCCGACGATAGATTGTTTCGCCGTCGATCACACCTTCCACACGATATCGCTGAAGGCAGGCGCGAAGAACTGGATATCGCGTCATGGGATGAGCCGACCAGAACGGGTCCACCGTTGACATGTCAATGATGAGTGCTGGGGGATGCGCTTCCCAGTCTGCTTGAAACATCTGCCAAGTTTCCGGAATGACGCTCTGGCCTCTATCTCTCACCTCACGAGGCCGGCTGGCATAGGCGCCAACCAGATGTGTGCAGCTCACGAAACGGGTCGCCATCCGCCGGCCGGAAAAACTGTAGAGTTGCGGAGAAGTTCCCCACACAAAAATACGATCGTTCGCGCTCGTCTCCTTGACGATCCGCTGAACAACCGGAAAAAAATGGAACGTCTGTGCTCGCACCGAAAGAGCCACGATGAGGAAAGCTATCGCCGGCACGGCGGCCGCACCAATCATGCTTGCCCGGATCCATCGCCAACGTACCTGAAGCGAATCTCGTTGTTCCGCGACAAAGCGCGAGAACGCCTGACCCGCGAGAATCGACAACGGCGGAAGCACTGCCAAATGATAATGTCCCGGAAATCGCCATCCAATAAAGATCGCGAGATAACTGAGGGCTAACCATAAAATAAGCAGGACCTGCCCGGTGGAGACAGCCCGCCTGCACCAAAAAGACCTTAGCGTCGCAACCACCTGCCAGATCCCAAAATACCACAACAAGGCCGAGAGAAGAATCACAGCGAGATGTACCGTAAGGAGGCGTTTCAAAACATAACCGACGGTTGTTTCGGACTCGACATAGCGAATCGCAAACGCCCAGGCCCACGAATAGGCCTCATGCAGATTTCCCTGCAACTGGTAATGCCAAGCCAGTGCCGCAATCACCGCGAGAAATCCCACTACCACCGCATTGCCTGCTACCAAAACACGTGCTAACGAGTAGGTGCGGGAAATGAGCAACCCGTAAGCGAGACACGCCAGCATTACGCCCAAGGTCACGGCCGAAGGCTGTCGGATCAAAGTTGCAACCCCGACCAGCGCACCGCTGAGAAACATCAAACCCCAGTCCGGCTTTTTCAGACCCTGGAGGAAGGCAAGAACACTCAATGCGAGCGGAAGGGATGCAAAAATCTCGCTGTTCGCTCCCAGCGTATCACCGGGCCGATAGGCATGAACGAACACGGCATAACCAATGCCACTCCACGCCCCTGCCCAGTCGTCTGCCACTCGCGCGCCAATTCGCCGTAAGACAAGGGCGGTGGCCACAACGACGAATATGGCAAGGAGGTGGACCGCAAAAAGGTTATTCGACCCGGTCACCCGGAAAACACCGGCGTAAATGTAATACATACCCGGCGGCTTCGTATCCACTGCCGTGCGGTAGACTGTGCCACCGTCCAACATATCGATTGCGATCGTACTGTAATAGGCCTCGTCAATCGTGTACATCGACGGCAGGAGCGTGGGGGCACGCAGGATGACGACCAAGGCGATGATCACCATGTTGACACACAGGCTTTGACGTCGGGTCATAAGTGCCGGCCCTGCTCAATTCCCGCTATGTCTTTTCTGAAAAACTCAATTATTGCGCGCAATCCTCCGGCGAAATCGCAAACCGGCGTAAAGCCAGCAGTCTGGATCTTGTCCACGCTTGCGACTGAATGTTTCACGTCACCCGGTCTCTCCGCCTCGTGCTCAATCGTGGAGCTAGACTTGGTGAGGTTCCGAATAGTCACGGCCAGATCGGTTATCGTGATCTGTCTCCCGCAAGCAACGTTGAAGACTCCGGTTGCCTGCGATTTTAACGCGAAGAACGCATTCGCTGCGACTACATCCTTTACATAAATAAAGTCTCGCGTCTGCCGGCCGTCACCGAAAATCGTAATCGGCTCGTTTCTGATTGCTCTCTCAATAAAAACCGGAACTGCCGCAGCGTAATCACTTCTCGGGCTTTGGTAGGGACCAAAGACGTTAAAATAACGAAGGCAAACAGTGGCAAGTCGCCTTTCATCGGTGAAGGAGCAGCAGTGTCGTTCACCTTCATACTTGCTTGCGGCATAAGGACTCTTCGGCTCGGCCGGCATGCTTTCAATTTTTGGCATGATTGGGTTGTCGCCGTAAATTGCAGCCGAGCTGCTGAAGATCAGCTTTTTCACCCGGGCCAGTGCTGCCTCTTCCAAAACAATCGCTGTACCCCCAGCATTGATCTCAGCGCATTCATTCGGATTCTGCACGGATTCCTGCACGCTCACCATAGCCGCGAGATGAAAGACAAAGTCCACGCCTTTCATGGCTTCTCTGACAAGATCGCGATCGAGAATCGAGCCAACGATGAGTTGGTATTGCAAACCAGACAGGTTGCTCTGAAAACCTGAGCGCAGGTTATCAAGGACGCGAACCTCCGCTCGATTCTGAAAGTGTTCGGAGATATGCCGGCCGATGAAACCGGCGCCTCCCGTGACTAAGACTCGCATGCTAGAATGAAACAAGCCGCGCACCAATTCAGCGATCGGTGCGCTGCAAGTTGAAGATACCTACAGGGAGATCCATTTCCCGTCTCTATCTTAGATGGTCAATCTTTGCGAAAAAATTTTGGCGATCCCAAAAGTCGATTGTACCGTCGAGCCCATATAAGCACGAATGTTAGTTTAGGCGACCGGTGCATCGAGCATATTTCTGCCGAAAAATGAATCAAGCCGCTCTTTCTCACGATGTATAACGTCGAAATCGCCCAAGGCAATGACCGGCTTCGCAAGGAGTCAGCAAGCGCGATGGAAGCTGCGCTCGATGTTGGGCCGCTGGTAGTCGATGCGCCGGCGCGCGTAGACGAAACCGGAGTGGAGCTAAAGCGCGGTGCTTTCCTGAACACGATTGCGATGTTGGCGTCGAATTTTCGCGGCATATTCACATTTCTCGTCGCGCGGCTGCTAGGGCCGGCGGCGCTTGGCATATTTTCCGTTGCCTGGTCCACCACTGACATCATCAGCAAGATCGGGGTTCTTGGGCTGGACAATGCGATCACCACGTTCATCGCACGCTCTGAAGCTGTTGGGAACCGGGCACGAAGCCGGGCGCTGTTTCGAATGGCCGTAGCGCTTGGAGTTGCGCAGTCCATTGTCACTGCTGGCATTGTGATTGTGGCGCTTCGCTTCTTTAACAATCGCCTTCACGTACAGCCGCAATTGGTTTCCGCGCTCGCATTGGTCCTTTGCGCGATGCCAGGTCTGGCTTTGTATCGCATCAGCACCGCTGTTTCGCGAGGGATGAAAGTAATGCAACACGATATTTATTCGCGCGGCATGATGGAGCCGATTGCGACGACACTCGCGTTTCTGCTTGCAGTCGCGGTGGGCTTTAAAGAGTCCTCGCCAGAAGTGGCGGCGATCATTGGGACGGCAGCATCAGGGCTCATCGCAGTGGCACTTGCCTCGACCTTATTTCGTCATATTCCCGCGCACGCGGATGCGGTATCAGCCGTTCGGGAAGCACGATCTTTGCTCGGATATGCTGCTCCCATCAGCATTTATCAGCTGATTAACGCCTTCATAGCCCGATTAAAAGTGAATCAGGCATTCAACCCGATTTTCGCGCCGGTCGTGGCCGGCATGACCGCAACGGGCCACCACCAAATAGCGGCGGCCACTTACGCGCGACTCGCTCAGTGGATGCTCTGGATTTTGTTGCCACTCGTTGCGGTCCTGTCGCTCGCGGGCAGCACGATTCTGCTCATTTACGGTCCGGCATTTTGGCAAGGCGGCCTCTGGCTGGGCATCGTTGCTCTGGCTAGCGCTACCAATGCCTTTGTTTCATTGGGCGAAACGGTCATCATGGTGCAACGCCCGCATTTGAATCTTCTACATTCGTCGATCACCTGTTCTGTCGCGTTTGCCGGACTACTATGGTTGATTCCGCGATTTGGACCGTTGGGCGCAGCGGTTGGTATTCTCCTGCCGTATGTCGTCCAAGGAATTCTGCGTTACGCGACCCTGCGATGGGTATTTCATTGGAAAGATTCGTGGAGCGACATTCGCCCGCCGCTGGTCGCCGCAGGAATCGCGCTGGTTCCCGCTATCATCTGCCGCCTACTCCTAGTGGGAATTGTCGGACAAGTCACCAGCGCTGGGATTTTCCTGGCAATCTTCGGTGTGCAATGGTGGCAACATCATATCCATCGCAAAGACAAACATTCTTAGTCCGAAGCGAAGACGTCCCAGGTGTTCCCGAAAAATGCGATCGTTTCGTTATTGTGGTATTGACGCCCCTCCGGTACATCGTGCAGCGATAAGGTCCGATGTTGTCGCCACACGCTACGCATCATCGCCGATGCTGGCACAACGTATCTTTTCACGCCGCAGCGACTGAGCCACCCACTGATCCAGATGTCGTCCATGTAAAACGCCCCTCGCGGCGCCTGGGAATAATCCCAGAGCGACTCGTCGAAGAACCGCGGTTGGATCAAGTAGCTTCCGCATCCTGTGATCACCGCCACGGCCTCTGGTTGGCGAAGCTCACTGGCCTTGGTCATCTTGGCATCACGCCAATCCAAGCTGAGCGGCATTGCTGCGCCGCGGAAACAAAGCGCTGCCTCAGGGAATTGCCTGTGGTAATGGAGATGGGTTTCCAGAGCATCTAGCGGATAAATGCGATCATCGTCTACCACCATGACCAATGTATCTCCCCGGCCGGCAGCCAGCTCTTCTCGAATAACTGGAATGAACTTTGTCGCGGGCCCCCAATCCCTGCGACAATGCAGAATGCGCAGTCGCGGCAAACGCGAAACATATTCTGGTACTTCATAAGGTCGTTGTTCCCGAATCGAAAACTCCGGAATCGTAAGCACAATCTCATCTGGCGGCCGCGTCTGCCTCAGAAGAGAGCGAACCGTCGGCCCGAGATTGTCGATCCGTGCCGGCACCGTTGTGAGCGAAGCAATGACTCGGCGATGGTTTGATTTTTCCCCGCGCGCCAACGTTTCGCGAATGAAACGGACTTGTTGCCGACGCGTCCTAACATTTCTAATAACAGAAAACAGACGCTTGAGACCCAGTGCGCCCAGGATCACAAGAACAAACGAAATTAGCGGCCACATCTTGACAAAGTCGACATCTCGAAGTTGCAGGAGTTCTTTAACATGGGGCAAATACGCAGGAACTCTTGCATCTAAGCGATAGTTAAAATAGGAATCAATCCCGTTGCAACGCATGTAATGCGTCGCAGGGACGCGAAACAAATTTTCCAAATCGTGAAGAGAGTTTTTCTCACTGGTGCGAGTTCGGGTATTGGTCTGGCCATCGCAAAGCTACTCGTCGCTGAGGGTCACGAAGTCTGGGGCACATCCCGCAATTTAGAGCGACTCCCAAAAACGCCACGGTTGCATCCGATTCGTCTCGACCTAACCGATCGGGATTCGATCCAGGAGGCATTCAACTCCGCGCTCGCCGAAGCTGGTTATTTTGACGTTTTGATCAACAACGCTGGCGCGGGTCACTTTGATCCTGCTGAGCTGCTTCCGATGGAGACGATCGCAAGCCAGTTTCAAATTCTCGTTTTCGGTCAAATCCAATTGATGCAGCTCGCACTCCGTCACATGCAGGCGCGCGACAAAGGTTTGATCATTAACGTCTCTTCGCTGGCTTCTCGGCTTCCAGTGCCGTTTATGGCGGCTTACAACGCCGCAAAAGCAGCCTTGGCCGCCTTTACCATGTCGATCCAACTCGAGTTAGGCGATTCCCGCGTGCGGATTGTCGATCTTCAACCGGCCAATATTTGCACGGAATTTAACCAGGGTGTGATCCAGAGCGCCAAAACGGAGTCGCGCTACGATGCAAAAATCGCCAAAACATGGAAAATTGTCGAGCACACCATGAAAAACGCGCCAAGCCCAGATCTCGTTGCGCGGCATGTTCTCAAATTGGTCAACGCAATGCCGCCGCCGCCGCGAATAACGGTGGGGGGAAGCTGTCAGCTTCCCCTGCAAATGCTGATGAGCGCTGTTTGCGAAGCAGTGCTTTTGATAGCTGGTGAGGGCTCCCGCCTTCGCCAAGGCTTCCGCCTCCGCCGGAGCTACGGCGGACAAGCCAGCGGACAGGCGAATCTGCGTGGTTTGGACGAGACCTTTCTGAAGCCGTTCGTCCTGGTGCTTGGTCGCCCACTGATCTCGTACACTCTGGACGCATTAACCCGCACAGGGATCAAAACCGTCCATTTCGTGGTGGGCTATGAAGGCGAGCGCATGATCGAACAGCTTAGGCAGATCATTCCTTCCGGTGTGAACGCATCCTTTATCGAAAATCGCGATTGGCGAAAACAGAACGGGATCTCGCTTCTTGCCGCCGCCAGTCATGTCGGCGCACCTTTTCTCCTCACGATGAGCGATCATCTCTTCGACGACTCGATGGTCGGTCGATTGCTTGATAATTCTGATCCCGCTGTCCTCAATATCGCAGTGGATCGAAAACTTGATTCCATTTTCGATTTACATGATGCGATGAAAGTCCAAATGCGTGAAAACAGGATCGTCGGCATCGGGAAAGATCTGCGGGAGTTCGATGCGATTGATACCGGCTTGTTCGTTAGCCCGCGCGAAATCTTCGATTATCTCGAGCGAGCAAGGTCTGACAACAGCGAGAACGATTGCAGCCTGGCCGACGCGGTTCGATTGATGGCCGGCAATGATAAAGTCCGGGCCATCGATATAGGCGCGAGCTGGTGGCAGGATGTGGATACTCCGGAAATGCTGCAACACGCCGAGGAAGACATGACCAGGCGCATGTCACGTTCAGTCAGTAAGATCGGGCGTTATTCTTGCTGAGAGCCGTAATCGTAGCGAGGCTCGTCCACAACAACGTCGCCATTGGCAACGCCGAACCTGATTGCGGCAATCGCGCTAAGGGCCACGCTCGCAGCGGCAACGATTGTCCAAAGATTAAGAATCCAGTGGCCAAGGCCGAGTAGCGCCAGGATGAAGAAGACGAAGAGAGCCATGTCTCGTTTGGTCAGTTGGAAAAGCCACCACACAAAGCGTTCCCCCAGATCGATCAAACCGGAGTGCTCGATCATTCCGTGATGTCTTGCATAAAAGGACTCATTCAACGCAGACGAATCTGCCCAAATTCCGCCGGTGCTATATCGTAGAAGCCATTCGTTGATGATAATCAGGGCAGCGCAAATGATTCCTTCACTCCAATGATGGAGCCCCCACCCAAGCGCCAAAACGTAGAGCAGGCTTGCCAGGAAATCGCAAAGGTTGTCCATACGCTCCCCGAATCTCGATTCCAAGCTTTTGGCGCGGGCAATTTCACCGTCACAACCATCCAAGATACTGAACGTCTGAAAAATAGCCGCGCCAATAACGACGCTAAGGTAATTGCCGCGCACCAGGAACACGCTTGCGATCAGCGGCAACACAAAAATCGCTATCGTCCACGTATTGGGATGAATTGGGAACTTGAGAAGAACACGCGTGAGACGGCGCGAAACCGGCCGATTCAAAAACCGTGAAACGAAACCGTCCTGGGGCTTGCTCATTAGCTCAACATCTTCTTGAAAATTCGGGATTGATCAAATACTCGTCTAATTTTGCAGGTCGCACAGCGTGAGTCAAAATCTCGCGCTACTAAGTTGATTTGCTGTAGATGCGATAGGTTTTGTAGCGTTGCGCGCCGATAGCTTCGAGAAATCGGTTGATCATAAAATTGTCTTCCAGCGTCATACTCATTTCGCCGGTGATCCCGCGCTTGATCATTGTTTCTTCTATCACGCGCAACACCAGCATTTCGGCGATTCCGTAGCGGCGATATTCTTCAACCACGCCGAGAGCGATCAGGCGCCCCTTATAGATGCGCTTCTTGTAGGACAGTAGTTTGATCAAGCCGATAGGCAGACCAAAGCGAGTCAGTCGTCCGTTGAGATCGCGCAGGACCACATTGATGTCCGGCAGAGCGAGAATGAATCCCGCAGGTTGACTCAGCATTTCGGCGATTCCGTAGCGGCGATATTCTTCAACCACGCCGAGAGCGATCAGGCGCCCCTTATAGATGCGCTTCTTGTAGGACAGTAGTTTGATCAAGCCGATAGGCAGACCAAAGCGAGTCAGTCGTCCGTTGAGATCGCGCAGGACCACATTGATGTCCGGCAGAGCGAGAATGAATCCCGCAGGTTGACTCCCCATTTCGGCGATCCAGGCAAACCCCGGCACCAGCAGCGGCTTGAGTTCGTTCGTCATGAACTCGATCTCCGCTTCCGTGAAGGGCACAAAGCCCCAGTTCCTTTCCCAAGCCCGATTGTAAATTTCACGAAGCCGCCGGCTTTCATCGCGAAGATTCCTGAAGTTCGCTGGACGGATAGTTGCTGCACATCGCCTATTGAAACGCGTGGCGAGCCGTCGCAAATGCGCGACCGCTTTTGCCGGATCAGCAAACCACCACGCGTACCAGTCCTTCGCTTTGGCAAAGCCGCAGCCCTCGATCAGGTGTCGGTAGTACGACGGGTTGTGGGCGGTCAATATGGTGGGCGGAAACTGGAATCCATCGATCAACAGGCCGCAGACGTAATTGGTTGAATAATCGATCGGCCCCATTATTTCGGTGCGCCCTTTCTTGCGAAGCCAATTGGCCGCGGCTTCAAACAGTGCCGTAGCTACATCGCGATCGTCGATGGATTCAAACAGGCCGAAACAGCCGACGTTCGATTGGTGCAGTGAATTATAATTCGGATCATCGCTAGCCATGATTCGCCCAACGATCTCGCTCCCGCGACTGCGGGACGCCAGGAATAACGCAGCGTCGCCATGCTGGTAAAAGGGATGCCTCTTGCGATTGAGAAACGCTTTCCGTTCGATAATTAACGGCGGTACCCACGCCGGATCATTGGCATAAATTTGCCATGGAAATTTGATGAACGCGTTGCGCTCCCGGCGCGTGGTTACTTCTGAAACTTCAATATCCGACACGAGCTCAGACGGCGATTCAGGCCAAGTCTCTCCATTGCTGAGCAACTTCTTGCACCGACTCGGCCATCCTTTCCTCCCGGAAAATCAAATAAACAAACAGTAAATTAAGGGGGACAAGCTCGAACCAGAAAAAGTAAACCGGCTGGCCTATGATCAGGAGCGCAAACAAAACCAACATACGCGTGTTCGTCATGAGTAACCCCCACCACTTCAGCATCGGGCCGGCCAGGTTTCGATAACGCGCTTGTAACCAAGCCGGGAGTTGCCCTTGAAACAGCTCGCTGACTGTCTCACGCAACTTTTTCAGATGGGGGGCGAGCACTTCCTGTTGGCGAGTGAAATTCAAATATAGCGCGAGCAAAAGTTTGTCCCACGCTCCCTGGTGCCAGTTGCATTTGCGGTAGTCCAAACGCACTTCGGAGGAGGAATCTATCCTGATTCGTCCTCCATTTGCGACAAAATACAAATAGGTGCTGCGGTAATAATCCGCCGCCGCTCCTTGCAAGGCATGACTGATTGCAGCGACAAGTGCAAGAAGCCAGATCGCTGGCGATGGATCTTCAAAGAAACATCGCAGAGTCAAATGCACATAAATGCTCGCGAACACCAAATGATCAGCGACACTGTCAATAACGCGGCCTTTGCGGGTTTCCTTCTGAGTTAAACGCGCGAGCTGACCGTCTGCGTTGTCGAGCGCATTTGCGCAAACATGGAGCACCATGCCCACGATGTTGATGCGCAAATCTAGATAGTAATAAAGGTGTCCCGCGACGACGCCGCAGATGCCGCCGAGCAATGTCACAACGGCGGGCGTCATCTTGCGTTGCGCGAAAAATTCGGCCAACCGCAACCCGATCGGTCTGTAGAAATACAGATCGAGAAGGCCCTCTACTTCGCGTGCCTTGTAAGTAGCTTCGACACGCGAATGCGAGGTCTCTGTCGGTTGAGACGTCAATTTGTTTGGCGCAAGAACTCAGGCGCTCTGCTTTTGTAGCATCGCCGGGACGAGCGTGTCCGCGAGAATGTTCAAGGCTTCGTCAAGGTCCGCACGCGTATGCTTGGCGGTCACACACGCACGGAAACAGATTCGATTTTGCGGCACAGCCGGGTAATCCACCGGCGCAACCCAAAGACCGCGCCGGCGAAGTTCATGCCCCAGCCGATACATGCGTTCTCGATCACCGATGACGATCGGCATCACATAGGTTGTCGATGCTCCGCTATCGAGTCCAAGGCTTCGAAGTTGCGCGTGGAAGTAATCGGCGTTTTCCCAAAGTTGCACCCGCAGTTCCGGCTGACTGGTGCCGAGCTCCAGCGCCTTCAGAATGGCCGCAATCACTACCGGCGGCAGTGCACAGGAGTAAACATAAGGATGCGCATAGAAACGCAGGTATTGCAGCGTCTCTTTCGAGCCCGCGACAAAGCCTCCCAGCGCGCCGAACGCCTTGGAGAACGTTCCATAAACGAGCGGGACGCGGTCTTCTACGCCAAACTTCTCAGCCGCACCACGGCCATGCTCGCCGCATGCCAGCATGGAGTGCGCTTCGTCAATGAAAACACTGGCGCCATGAGACTCCGCGACGGCAAGCAATTCCCTCAGGTTTCCGAAGTCGCCGTCCATCGAATAAATACCTTCGACAATCACAAGTTGGCGTCGCGCTTTTTGACGGCTAAGCGCCACATCAAGCGACGCTGGATCATTATGCTCGAACTTCTCTGCCCGGCACCGAGACAGCACGGCGCCATCGCGAAGACTAAGATGGGAGCGGTTGTCCAGAATGGCCACGTCGCTTTTGCGAAGGAGGCCCGAGATCGTGCCCAGCGCGCCGCCAAATCCGCTGTTAAAAAGCATTGCGTCCTCGCGCTTGAGAAATTTCGCCACGCGCCGTTCCAATTCCCGATGCAGGTCCGTCATTCCTGAGAGCATGGGCGACCCACACGCTCCCATTCCGTGCGTCCTCAGAGCCTCATGAGCGGCGGCAAGCACTTCAGGGTGATTGGCAAGGCCGAGATAATTGTAGGAGCAAAGATTAATTACTGGTCGCGGTTTTCCGCCGTAGTTGATAAGCGTTCGCGCATCTGCCGTGGCGAGAAGTTCAGGCTCATACAATTCAGCCGCCCACGCGCAAAGACGCATCCAGGTTGTAAAGCTCGCTGGAGCTTGCAGCGGGTCATTGCTTTCGCCCGCCAGAAAATTACTCAGACTAAACTTTGCCGGGTCGTCGTTCATCGAGCTGTGCATTGTCTTACGTTCGCCCACCTTTCCAGGAACGCTCTTCCCCAGCAAAACTGACAATTTTGTACTTCACCAGATTCCTTACGAAGTTGTCCGCTACATCTGCATACCGCGGAGTTCCGTGTCGGGGCAGCTAATTTAGCGGGGTTCGGTTTTAGAACAAGACTTTAGTGCGGCTGTAGCGGCCGATTTTCAGAAATCCGCGAGGCTACACAAACGCAACGCGATTACTTCCGCGTGGTTCGAAAAACGTAGTCCCAAAGCGGCGAGCTGATGCCGTACCCCACGTGATCGTCCTTATAATGATGGCGAAGATGATACTGCTTCAGCCACAGCCACGCGCCGCGTTTCATCGGAAAATGGTGCGTCGCGTAGTGAAGCATGTCGTAACAAATGTAA
>QHMS01000201.1 GCA_003217895.1 Verrucomicrobiota bacterium | reverse complement strand
TCAATTCTTAACAACGCGAAAAGTTGGGAAGCACGACTATGAATTCACTCCAGCCATCGGCCGGCGCGCATTTGTGCTCGGCGCAATCGGAGTCGCCGTGGCAGGCGGCGGAGTTGCGGTGGCCCGTAAACTTTATCGCGCCGCAGCGTTCAGCTACGACGGCACGCAATACAAAGGCCGCATCGTCGAGCCAATTACGCCTAACGAATTGTTTTATTGCGTGACCAAAAACGTAATCGATCCAAAGGTGAACGCCGACTTGTGGCATTTGGAGGTAAACGGACTTGTGCAAAATCCCGCTACGTGGCGATTTCAAGATGTGGTTGGCCTCCCATCACGCGAGCAGCAGACGACGCTAATGTGCATCAGCAACGGGATTGACGCCGGCCTGATCAGTAATGCGATCTGGAAAGGTGTTCCGTTACGCGACCTGCTCGAACGAGCTGCGCCCCTTTCTAACGCGGCCCGCGTGCGTTTTTACGGAGTTGATAATTACACTGATACCGTCCCCCTCGAGAAAGCGATGGAACCAACCACGTTGCTTGCCTATCGAATGAACGGTGTGCGGTTGCCGCACAGGCACGGCTATCCACTGCGCGCAATTGTTCCCGGCTACTTTGGCGAAAAACATGTGAAATGGCTTACGCGCATCGAATTGACTGATGCTGACGCGAAGGGCTTTTACGAAACGCAGGGTTGGGGACCGGATTTCATTACGCCGACACGCTCAAGGATCGATGTACCCGATTATGACTCGCGATTTTCGATGAGCGAATTGCAGCAGCCAATCGAAGTGAAAGGCATTGCCTACGGCGGCGACCGCGGCATTTCGCGCGTCGAGCTCAGTTTCGACGACGGCAAATCATGGCGCGATACCGAGATCTATTACCCTGGTGGCGATCTCGCATGGTCGCTTTGGAAAACGGAATGGAAACCCGAGACCGCAGGCGATTACCTGCTCGTCGTGCGCGCCACCGACGGCGAAGACGATGTACAGGAATTTGAAGAAGACCGTGGCTGGTTTTCCGGCGTGACAGGACTTCATAAGATTGTCGTGCACGTCACGGTGTGAGCTGCACGATTTCAGGTTTCTTTCGCAGCGATGAATCGGGTTGGTGCTTAACGGCTTGTAAACCCGCTGCAAGCCCATGTCCCCACTTGCGCAGTGTGCTAAATTTTATTGATGGAGAAAGTGATCATCGTCGGAAGTGGCTGCGCGGGATTGACGGCGGCCATTTACGCTGCGCGCGCTAATCTCAGCCCGTTGGTGCTGGAAGGGCGGCAGCCGGGCGGACAACTCTCGACGACGACGTTGGTGGAAAATTATCCCGGCTTTCCTGATGGAATCGACGGACCAGAGCTCATTCTCAACATGCACAGGCAAGCTGAGAAATTTGGCGCTCGTTTCTCGTACGCGGAGGTGACGGATTTCGATGGAAGCAATAAGCATATCCGCGTGAAAGCCGACGATGAGTGGCTGGAGACGCAAGCGTTGATCATCGCCAGCGGCGCTTCAGCCCGGTATCTGGGACTGGGAAACGAGGAGAAATTGATCGGTCATGGACTCACCTCATGCGCGACATGCGACGGCGCGTTTTACAAAAATGTGCCAGTCTGCGTCGTCGGTGGCGGCGATTCGGCCGCCGAGGAATCGCTGTTCCTCACCCGGTTCGCCTCAAAGGTTTATCTGATTCATCGACGCGACAAGATGCGCGCTTCGATCATCATGCAGGAGCGCGTATTTGCGAACAAGAAGATCGAACCGATGTGGAACACTGTGGTTACGAAATATATTCCCGACGAAAAAGGCGAGATGCACGCCGTGCGTCTGCGCAACGTCAAAACAAACGAGGAACGCGAACTTCCGGTGGCGTGCGTGTTCGTGGCCATCGGCCACGACCCGAACAGTCAACCTTATCGAGGAAAACTCGACATGGATGGCGACGGCTATTTAATCACGAAGAATCTGGTCGAGAGCAAGCACCCCGGCGTGTTCGTGGCAGGCGACGTTGCAGATCGCGTTTACAAACAGGCCGTGACCGCAGCCGGCTCAGGCTGCGCGGCAGCGATAGACGCGGAGAAGTATCTACGCGAACTGGAGACCTAATTTGCAATTTGCGAGTTGCGATTGCTCTATGACCGAACGCGAACTCCCTGAACGGACAAAGCAGTTTGCGCTGCGGATTTTCGACCTTGTTGGTGCTCTGCCCCGGACGATTCAGGGAAGGGCGCAAATCCGATGAAGATCTGCGACGTGACTCAATTCTATTCGCCGCTCAGCGGTGGCGTGAAACGATATCTTCATGAGAAGATCGACTACATCAACAAGCGCGCGCCGCGCGACGAACACGTTCTTATTGTCCCTGGCGCGAAGACAAAACTGAACGCAAACGGCCGCTCACGCGTTTACACGATTCGTTCTCCTGTTGTGTCGCGCGCGGCGCAATACCGCGCGCTGTTAAATCTCCGCGCAGTTGAAAGAATTTTAGAACAGGAACGGCCGGATGTGATCGAGTCTGCCGATCCCTATCAGCTCGGCTGGAAAGCATTGAAGGTGGGGCGCGCTCTACGGGTGCCTGTGGTCGGATTTTACCATTCGCATTTTCCAGAAGCGTACGTGCGAAAGAGCGCAATGCTCCTGGGAAAAACGGCCACACATCGCGTGATGAAGCTTTCCCGCGCTTACGTTCGCAAACTCTACAATCAGCATGCGGCCACGGTCGTCGCGTCAGACCGGCTGGGCCGCGTCCTGCGCGACTGGGGCGTACACAACGTGCGTGTGCTGAGTCTCGGTGTTAACACGGAAATTTTCTGCCCGGACGGATCCGGAACCCAAGCAATACGGCACTCGCTTGGCGTTAATTCGGGTCAAACCCTCCTCCTTTACGTAGGCCGGCTGGCGAAAGAGAAGAACACAGCGACTTTGCTTCGCGCTTTCAAGAGTTTGCAATGTCGCCGGCCGAATGAATTTCATTTGCTCGTCATCGGCGATGGACCTGAACGAACGCAACTCCGGAAACTGCAATTACGGACTGGCAATCTTTCATGGATTCGCTACTGCGCCGATCCTTGCGAACTTGCAGGCTTTTATCGCGCTGCGGATCTTTTCGCTCATCCCGGTGTTCAGGAGACGTTTGGCCTTGCAGCGCTGGAATGCCAGGTGTGCGGGACGCCGGTAGTCGGAATTCGTGGCAGTTACATGGACAACGTTATTTGTCACGATCAGGAATCTTGGGCGGTCGAAAACAGCCCGGACGCACTGGTGAACGCGATCGAAGCCTGCAGCGGCAGGAAATTATCTGTTTTGGGCAGGAACGCCGCGCGCGTTGCGCGAAGTCTTTACAGCTGGCCGCGTGTTTTTGACGAACTATTTTGCATTTATCGCGAGGTTCGTTCAAAATATCGCCGTTTTTAAAATGATGCGCGACGATCACAAGCCGTTCCTCATTCGTGCATATCGCAGATCGGACCGCGAAGCGGTAAGGAAACTCTGCTGCGATACCGGATTTCTCGGCGAGCCGATCGATCCGGTGTACCAAGATCGAGAATTGTTCGCTGATTTTCTCACCACGTACTACACGGATCACGAACCGGAATCTTGTTTTCTGCTCGAGGTGGACGGCGAAATTCGCGGTTATCTGCTCGGCTCGCGCAAGCCGCTGCAAAACCAGCTCTACGCGCTGTATCAAAACGTCTGTTTATTCTTTCGCGCGCTGATGCGCTATTTCCGCTACGACGGGCGCTCGCGCCGGTTCATTCGCTGGGTTTTGATGTACGGGTGGCGCGAAGTCCCGGCTCAGCCGCGACGTGTACCGCATTTTCACGTCAACCTCCTGCCGGACGCCCGTAAAGTCTCGACAACACGCGCGCTCATGAGCGCGTATTTGAGTTATCTGTATCGCTCCGGCGAAAAACGCGTCTGTGGCCAGATGGTCACCTTTGAGAGCCGTCGCGGCGAGAAGATGTTTGAGCGGTACGGGTTCAAGGTTCTCAACCGCGCAGAGATCACAAAATATAAGGCGTTCTATCCCGAGTCGGTCTATCTCAGCACCGTGATCAAGAATTTGGAAACGGCGGGACCTCTTTCCGCTTACTCACGTGTTCGCGAATAAATCGGACAACGCTGTCCCGCAGGTTTTCAAAACCAAAGTGACAATAGCTTTCTAACGTTTCCGTTTTAACGTTGTAACTTCTGTAACGTTTCATTCGCCGGCATAGCTCAGCTGGTAGAGCAGCTGATTTGTAATCAGCAGGTCGTCGGTTCGAATCCGACTGCCGGCTCTCTGCATTTCCGATTTTCGAATTGGGAATTTTGATTTACCCCGAGGTGAAGATCTTGCCCATCGCGCGGTGGAAATCTTTGCACGGAATAAAGCTTGAATAGCGGATCTATCGAATGGCAAAAGATTCCCTGAGGAGAGTAACAACCATGAAAACGCATCGCTGCAGTACCCGCGGCGCAATCCTTCTGCTTGTGGCCTGGCTGTTTTTTAGTGCCTTTGTCAGTGGCCAGGTGTTGGGCGCCGACCCGCGGTCGCCTCACGCCGTCGCGCCAAGCCAGGCGCCTGCCCGTTTAATCATAAGGCGCAACCCAAATCTGGGAGTCAACGTAATCGTTCGGTTGTGGATCGATGGCCAGCCGGCTGGATCTATTGGATATGGCCACACCTTCGAAGGTTTCCTGGCACCGGGCCATCATGTTTTAGCGGTGCTGGCCAGTCCCAGTCCACGGTGG
>QHMS01000200.1 GCA_003217895.1 Verrucomicrobiota bacterium | reverse complement strand
CACGGCGATTGTTTTGGGGCGGAGAGAATGGGAAAGTGGGAAAATGGGTCGCGTCTAAACGCCGAACTCCGAAATTCTTCGCGAGCATGAGCGTTCGCCCGCCACTCACCACCAGCTAGCTGTGCTTGAAAGCTTGACTGCTTAAAGCAGTCAAGTTACACCGCATCAATGAAGGCGGACGCTTTAGATCTGTTGTTTCCAATTGTTCGCGCCGAGGTGTTGCGCGCGTTGTTCATTGATAGTCGGCGAGAAATGTATGTGCGTGAGATCGCGCGCACCGCGGAACTCGCGCTGCGGACCGTGCAACGCGAACTCGCGATTTTGAAGAAGATCGGTTTGGTCACCAGTAGGTCGAACGGTTTCCATGTCTTCTATCGCGCCGAGCGCGATCACATCTTGTTTTTGCCGCTGCAAAAATTGGCTACCCACAGCGCGAGTTGCTTGCCGCATATGCGGAAAGAACATAAGCGACCGCGCCAGAGCTGGCGCTCATCTACCAGAGGTCGCCGCTAGCTGCGGTATCCCGAACAGGTTACCAATTCAAGCTGCTCAAACTTGACTGCTTTAAGCAGTCGAGTCCCGCGACGCGCTTGAATTAAGCGAATCGCGTTGGTCGCTCACGCTCCCGCGCTCGTGCCAGCTACCCTGGCTGCGTTGCCGCCTCCCGGATGGCTCCCGCTCAGTCGTGTTCAGGCTCGCGCACACGCGCGCTTTTCTTATTGGCCATGTCACGCTCGGCCTGCTGGATAGAGCATTCGAATTCAGGCGCGAATTCCAGTTCGTCCTCGATCAGATCATCAAGCCAGCCACGGATCTGACGAAGCTCTGCCTGTGAAAGTTTGCGGAGCTCGCTTTCGGTAGTGGCTCAGTTTGAAATTACACCGCCAACTTCTTGAAGACAACGCGGACACCAGTCTCGTGAATTGTCGCAGCCCAGCCGTTTGACTTTGCAAAAGCGTGGATTCGCTCTGCGCGTTTTGGATCGGCGACCAGGCCTACAGGCCACACTCGCGCCAAGCTGTCCTCAAAGACAGTGCAAGACATCCTTGATTCAAGTCGCTCTCGAACGTGTTTGGCCGCTTCCATCGCGGGCGTGACGCGCAGCGATTGGTGGGATGCGCGCGAAATTGTAATACATGAAATAGAGCGACAGTGCGTGCTCGTGGTTTTCCATCTTTTTGAGAATCCATTGGTGAGCCGTGTAAATCGGCGCATCGACATTCGCATTGTGAGATTTGCCGCTCCGCAAAGCTCGTGGAAACGTGGTTGCAAGTGGCGGGGCTGCGACGTGGATTTGCGATGGTATCGAGAATTCGTGACGCGGAATACGTCTCATCGCTCGCCACTCGCCACGGCGAGTAAATTTTTAACAAGCTTTGGGCAGGCTGAACAGAGGAATCCTGCGGCTGACCTATTCGACAAGCTCAAGGCAGGCTCCGCCACCGCTACAACGCGCACGCGCGGGCGCCTGCCATCAATGAGTCTATCTGCTTGAAGAAGTAGTGCTCGCTAGAACTGAGCGGATGTAGTTGATTCGTAGTAGATGCGGAAGAAAGATTCAAATATTCACGCGCGTTGCCGGGTGCTGGTGCTTGTGGACGAATCGATGCAGAAAAGGATTGAAAGGTGATCGCTCACAGTGAGAGAACTATACGCGCCGTGCAAAAGAAGGATTCCATTACAACTCCGCGTTCGAAAGTCCTGGTGCTGGTGGACGAATCGAATGTCAGCAGTTCTGTGCGGACCGCGGGACGCGGGCTCGATTGGTTGAAGCTCCGCGATTTTCTGGCCGGACCAAATAGTGGGCGTGATTTGATCGAAATGGTGGTTTATGCCGGGTTGCCGCCGGCCATTCCCGCCTGGCAGGATGAGCGAGACAAGAAAAACAAGTTCGTCCAGTGGCTGCGTTCCAACGGATTCATGGTCGTAACTAAAGACGGGGCGCCAGCCGAAGAAGGCCGCTACAAGGCGAACGTTGACGTGATGATGGCGATCGACGCGCTCGAGCTTTCCATCGAGATGCGGCCAGATGTGGTGATCCTCGTTACCGGCGACGCCGATTTCGCTTATCTGGCCATCAAGCTGCGCCGGCACGGCATCCGCGTGGAAGTCGCGTCAGTCGCCGCAAATCTCGGGAACATATTGAGATCAGCCGCGAACGACGTGATCGATCTGGCCGGGCTCTTTCGAACATTCGAGATCAGCCCCCCGCGCGAACCGCGACACGCGGAACCGAGCGCCCAGGCGGCTAGCTCGGTGCCGCGACCACGAGATGCGCGAGTGGCCAAAGTTCACGACGCGCCGGCGCAGATAGCGCATCATCGAACACAGCAACAGCGCAGACGCCGGCCACGGTTTCGACTCCAAAAAAAATCTAATCAGGAACCCAGGAAAGCTGAAATCGGACGATAGTTAAGAGCCACGAAGGCGCAGTCATCCGCCTTCGCCGTGGCTACAGCGCATCAAGAAAGGTACCGCATGGCAAGCAAGACGACCCCACCACCGAATGTTCTTGACTCGGTGACCGGTGCCAGTTGGAATCATCTCCGTGAAATCCCCGACCCAATTCCGGATCGGAGCCGTTGCAGTAACTGCGGTTTTTGTGCTCTCGCTGGCTGCGGCGACTGCGACGACGACGAATGTCATCTTCAGCTTTTCAGAGGATGACGGCGAATATGCAGATACCGATTTGGAGACGGACGACGCTGGTAACATTTATGGAACGACGGTGCTCGGTGGAGATTTTGCTAGCGGCACAGTTTTTAAGCTCAGCCCCACACTTAATGGCTGGGTGCAGACGGTGCTCTATAGCTTTACCAGTGGCGCCGATGGAGGCGAGCCGTACAAAGGCGTAACACTCGATCGCGAAGGTAACCTGTACGGGACGGCAGTTGCTGGCGGATCAGGTAGCTGTGAAGGCGGCTGCGGCGTCGTTTACAAGCTAACCAACTCCGGCGGCACCTGGACCCAGACAGTGATTCATGCTTTCACCGGCGGGAACGATGGCTCCGGACCGGGCGCAAGAGTGACAGTGGATCCGAACGGCAACGTCTATGGAATGACTCCGACCGGTGGCGCGTACGGCTTGGGCACCATTTACAAAATCCATCACGAACCCAATGGAACTTGGACATTCAGTGTCATTCACGCTTTTACCGGCGGCGCGGACGGAGCCACGGGCTCAGCTGGAAGGATGATTCTGCGCAATGGCCACCTCTATGGCGCAGCTACCGCCGGCGGCATTTATGGAAGCGGAGTTATTTTTGAGCTTACGCCCAGAAGGGGGCCTCAAGAGTGGGCTTTCAGGAGGATTTATTCCTTCAGGGGCCAGCCGGACGGGAGTTTTCCCTATGGCGCGCTGCTCTTCGATGGTTCAGGTAACATCTACGGAACCACTTATTACGGCGGAGCTAATGGCATCGGTGCCGTTTACAAACTGTCTCCTCGGTCTATCGGCGAATGGAACGAGCGCGTGCTCTACAGCTTTCAAGAGGGAAGCGACGGCAACAGCCCCATAGGCAATCTTGTTTCTGACACGGCCGGTAATCTCTATGGGACCACCAGTGAGGGCGGTTTGGGCAGCGGCACAATCTTTAAGCTAACTCCCATTCGCCGTCAGTGGGTCGAGACTGTAGTTCATTCTTTCCAGGGCCCTCCAGACGGCGCGTTTGCCTATAACGGGATGGTCGTTGATCGGTTCGGAAACTTTTACGGCGCGACCGTTCACGGCGGCGATAACGACGACGGATCCATCTACCAATTCACCCCCTAATACGCAGAGGTCTAGTTAGAAACTGTATTCGGCGAAGGCTCAGAGTTATGGGACACAGCAAAGGCAGAGATAACGCTAAGAAACGCGCAAAACGCCGGAAGAAAACCGAGCGCCTCGTACTGGCCAAGCAGCATTCATCCCGCGGACGCGAGGCGACGGATCGCGGAGAAGAAAAGAAGGCAGAGCAGTAACACCCGTTACACCATTAACTCCGCCAAGCCACAAAAACACAATCATCGCCCGCTCATCGCGAGGGTGATATCATCGAGTGGGCGTGGATCGGCGGTCGCAGACCGCTGCTACAGCAACTGATGACGGCTCACAGAGCCGTGGCTACAGGCGACACGCTCCGGTCCTATCGCCCACGGCTTGCCGGTGGCACGATCCCGTTCATCCGGAGATACTGGACCAATTGCCCGTAGTGCTCGAAGCAATGAGCTGCGGCAAATGTTGCCAGGAACAGGCGCGTGGTCGGCCTGCCGCTGCCTGACTTGATAGGCTCGACAAGATTCGAGCTGTTTAAGGTCCCGACTGCCTTATGACCAAAGGCGAACGAATCCTTTACGTATTTCATGATATCTGCTTTTGCTTTCATGTTGTCCGGGCCTTTGCCGTCGTTCACGGTGTCCGGTGGTTTCTCGCCCGTAATCGGCGACCAAATGAGATAGTTGGACGCGGCGACATGTTTCAGTTGCTGGCCAAACGTGCGCACATCTTTGTAGTCACTCCCGGGTAGGTTCAGTTTTTCTGGAGAAAAATCGAACTTGTCCTCCGGCATCGCCTCGGCAACGTCGACGACTTGCTTCTCAGCAAGACTAATCTCGCGATCGATCGCGGACGCGATGGTGGGTGAAGTTGACGGTGACGCCGACGCGCCGGCTGCAGGAGAGGTTTTGGCTGCCTGCGCATAAGCTGAAGCCGCAGCGAGAGACAATGCTGCTGTTAACAGTAGAGACGGATGTTTCATGGGATTATTGTTGTTTCGTTGTTTGAGTTTTCTCAGGGAGTAAAGACATGCGGAAAGGCGCGAAGCTCAATAATAATTGTCGTGACGATGGATCGTAGCCCCTTTCGTCCCGCACTTGCGGGATCCGTCCAATTGATTCATTGCGTCTGCGAGCGCGAATCAATACCATGGGGTCCATGAGACCGCTTCCATCAACCACTTCGCTTTTTCTCTGCGTTTTCTGTGTCGTTTCGGTCGCTTACGCCTGGGACAGCATCGGCCACATGGCCGTCGCCGGCCTGGCCTATGACGAACTGACGACGCAACAGCAGGACCGTTTGGTCGCCATCCTGAAAAATCATCCGAAATTAGACTTCATCACGGAGGGCTTTCCGGATCCGAACATTGATGGCCGCGACCTCGTTATGGCGGCAGCGACCTGGCCGGACCTGGCTCGAAGTCATGTTTCCAAAACAGGCACACCTTCGCCCGACGGCATCATCGACAACGGGTATGAGGCAAAGGATCCCGCGATCACGCAGGTAAAGTTTGACGATGGCCTACTGCACCGAGGCTGGCATTTCATCGACAACTCTTTGTGGGTTGGCCACGGCACGCCTCCCCCACAACTTCCGAAACCTCCGGAGGTGAATGCTGTGGGAGTGGTGAAGGTCTTGATCACGCAATTGAAGTCTAACGAGACTGACAAAGAGAAAGCCTACGACCTGGGATGGTTGCTGCATTTGGCTGGCGATCTTCACCAACCGATGCACGCCGTAAATGGCATCTCCGAGACGCTGCCCGAAGGCGATCGAGGAGGCAATCTCGTCGAGATTAAAGGCGCGACCGATGGCGCCAGCGAACTCCACGCTTTTTGGGACGAGATTTTAGGAAAAACGGCTCCTGCCGAAAAGACACCGCCGCATCACCCGCACTTGGAGAAGGACGTTGCCACTGCTGACGATGTTATCGCCGATGTTCAAAAACTTCACCTCAACAAGACCAAAGACAACAATCTTGATCCCTCCGTGTGGGCAAACGAATCTTTGCAGTTAGCCAAGCGGGATGCGTACGATCTGAACTTTGTTCCGATCACCGTGGAACGCCCGGGAAATTCCGAGCCGACGCAGAAACTTCAAACGACGCTCGATGCGGAATACGGAGTGAGCGCAAAAAGAGTTGCCCGGAAACAAGTACGCCGAGCGGGGCACCGTCTGGCCCTGATACTGAAAGATATTCTCCAGTAGAGCAGAAATCGCGTGGACGACGGCGCACCCGCCGCGGCGGGCAGGCTCTGCCGTGCCTACAGCGCGTCAGCTCGTGCCGATGTCCTGATGGCCGCTTTTTTAGAGAACGATTTCCATTCCTTCGCGGGCCAGATGCGAGTTGGGAAATCGCCGCTGGCATAGCTTTTCCATGCGCAGGAGAAACTCGTCATCGTGTTCAGGGTCATGGTGAGTCATGGCGAGCTGTTTAACCCCGGCCATTTCCGCCACCTGCATGGCCTGGTCAAAACTGCTGTGGCCCCATCCCCGGTGCGTCCGAAGTTCCTCGGCCGTGTACTGCGCGTCGTGCACCAGCAAATCGGCGCCGCGGCTCAGCTCCACTACGTTTGGGTCGATTTTTTCGCCATGCTCAACATCCGTGCAAATCACCAGCACCTTGCCGTTGCTCTCAATCCGAAACCCGTACGCGCCGCCCGGGTGATTGTGCCGTTGGCCGGTGACTTTGGTTTCCACATCGTTGACTCCGGTGAAGTGTTTGCTGGCATCTTGGACCTTCAGAAATTCAAATTGAGCCCCCATCTGGTCCAACTGCACAGGAAAGTATTGCGACTGCAGCGGCACCTCAAAAATCTCCCGGAGATTGCCGACGGTCTGGCCCCGGCCGAGCGTGAGAATCGTGATTTTTTGCTCCGGATTATACGCCGGGGCAAAAAAGGGGAAACCCTGCAGGTGATCCCAATGAAAGTGAGTGAACGCGATGAT
>QHMS01000199.1 GCA_003217895.1 Verrucomicrobiota bacterium | reverse complement strand
CGCGATTTGTTTGCCGAGGGCGCGCTTTCGACGGCGTTCATCACCACGTTTTCGAAAAAGATTGCGATTGAAGGCGACCAGTCGGCATGGCGCCTGGCTAACAAGGTCGCGACGCTTACGGCCATTTTCATGAGCGCAGTGACTGTGCTCGGCATCGTGTTCGCGCCGCAGCTTGTCGATCTTTTGACGTGGGGGAGTTGGTCGCCGGACAAAACTGCGCTGACGATTTTGCTCACTCGAATCATGTGGCCATTCATGCTGCTGGTCTCGCTCGCGGCGCTGGTGATGGGAATGCTCAACGCGAAACACGTTTTCGGTCCGCCGGCCATGGCGTCGAGTTATTTCAATCTCGGCTCAATCATCGCGGGCGTGGGAATCGGCTACTGGCTCGACCCGCATTTCGGAGCGCGTTCGCTGGTGGGCCTCGCGATCGGCACGCTCATCGGCGGCGCCTGGCAATTGCTGGGACAAATCCCGTCGCTGTGGAAAGTCGGTTACAAATATCGCGCCGATTTTCATTGGCGGGACGAAGGCGTGCGCACGGTGCTGACCTTGATGGGACCAGCGGTGGTGGCTGCCAGCGCCGTGCAGGTGAACGTGCTGATCAACAGCGGATTCGCCGCGAGCCTCGGCAACGGACCGGTGAGCTGGCTGAACATTGCGTTTCGCCTGATGCAGTTGCCGCTGGGAATTTTCGGCGTCGCCATCGGCACGGTGACGCTTCCGCTCGTTTCAAAAAGCGCCGCGCGCGGCGACACAGTCGAGTTCCGCACAATTCTTGCGCGCGGAATGCAATTTTACGCCATTGGCCTCGTTTCTTATGCGGTGTTGAAAGTGTTGACGCCTGCGTTCTACGCGATTGGGAAACGCAACACGCCAATGGTGGTGAGTTTTCTGGCGATCGGCGCGAATCTTTTCCTCAACTGGCTTTTTACGTTCCGGCTTGGGTGGGGACACCGCGGCCTTGCCTTTTCGACCAGCCTCGTTGCGACGATTAATTTTCTGTTGCTTTACGCGCTGATGCGCAGGCATACGCGCAGGCTTGAAACGCGCCAGATGCTGCTTGCCCTCGGAAAAATTTGTCTCGCCGGCGGGCTGCTGGCGTTAATCTGCTGGGCGGCGAATTACTGGTGGCTGGACGCGTGGGCGGACATGAGATTTTTCCAAAAATTAAGCGCGCTGCTGGTCGCTATCGCATGCGGCGCAGCGGCGTTTTTCGGCGCGGCGTTTCTTTTCCGGGTCAGCGAGGTGCAGGACATCATCGACGTTTTCCGGAGCAGGTTTCGCCGCGCGTTGTAGAGGCGCTAAGTTTGGAGTTCCGCGTTTACGCGGTCTGGGGTTAATCTCATAGCATGCCCAGCCCGCGCTATCTCTGGCGTCAACTCAATGAGAAGCAGCGCGAAGAGTTGCTCGCTTGGCGCAAGGGTCGCGGCCATCCGTGGCATTCCCCGCCGCATCGGCCCAACTTTGGACGTCTGCGTTTTCTCATTTCGGCGGCGTGTTTCGAACATCATCACCACATCGGCTACCGTCCACAACGCATGGATGATTTTTCGCGCGAGCTGCTGGCTGTGCTTGCGGCCCACGTCCGCCAGACGTTTGCGTGGTGTGTTCTGCCTAATCATTATCACGCGCTCGTGGAAGCGCCAGACATGAAACTCTTGTTGCACGAGTTGGGTTTGCTACATGGCCGCATTTCGCATGCTTGGAATGGCGAAGAGCAGACCCGCGGCCGAAAAGTCTTCTTCCGCGCGGTCGAGCGCGCGATGCGTTCAGACCGGCATTACTGGGCGACGCTAAATTATGTTCATCACAATGCAGTGCGGCACGGCTACGTCCAACATTGGACGAATTGGCCCTGGGGCAGCGCGACGCAATATCTGGCACAAACAGGTGTCGAAGAGGCGAAGCGCATCTGGCGCGAGTATCCGCTGTGCGATTATGGCAAAGATTGGGATGAGCCGGAGATGTAAATCCGGAAGTTGCGCGCTCACTTGTCGAGCTCCGCGCTAAGTGTGGAGTTCCGCGTTTACGCAGTCTTCATGGTAATTGTCCGTTAGTGCAGACCGCCTCAAGGCGGGACTCCAAACGGACCGACATTGCCTCGGCGCTCGCCGCGGCGAGCGCCCCTACAACGATAACACGTGATCCAAATCTTCGATCAAATCGTCTGCGTTTTCGAGACCGATCGACAGCCGCAGCAAACCTTCGGGTGAAGTTGTCCCAGGTCCTTCGATGGACGCGCGATGCTCGATCAAGCTTTCCACGCCGCCCAGGCTCGTGGCGCGAATAAAGATTTTCGTTTTCGCCGCGACCGACATCGCCGCGTCGCCTCCATCTTTCACTTCGAACGCCAGCATCCCGCCGAACGCGGACATCTGTTTCGCCGCGATAGTATGTCCGGGATGCGACGGCAACCCCGGATAATGGACGCGTGCCACTCTTCGATGTTGCGCGAGGAAGTTCGCCACTTTCGTTGCGTTTTCCGAATGTGCGCGCATTCGCCATGGCAATGTGCGCATGCCGCGCAGAATCAGCCAGCAATCGAACGGCGAGGGGACTGCGCCGCCTTCGTATTGAATGCCGCGGATCCCCTCGAAGAAATTGCTGTTTTCTTTTGCAACGATAATTCCGCCCAGAACATCGCAATGCCCACCGAAGTATTTTGTCGTTGAATGAACAATAAGATCGGCGCCCAGATCGAATGGCCGCTGTAGCACGGGCGCCCAGGTATTGTCGCAAACGAAAAGCGCGCCGGCGTCGTGCACGATTTTCGCGACAGCGGCAAGATCGACAATTTTCAAAAGCGGATTGGACGGCGTTTCGGCCCAGGCCAGTTTTGTGTTTGGCTTCAAAGTTTTCTTCACTGCCATGACATCGCTCATGTCCACGAAGTCGGCTTGTAATCCCCAGCGCAGGAAAATTTCGCGCAGCAATCGCGACGTGCCGTAGTAAGCGTCCACATGCGCGAGCACGTGGTCGCCGGGCGCGAGGGCTTGAAAGATCGACATGGTGGCCCCTGTGCCGGAGGCGAACGCCGCAGCGGCGGCACCGCCCTCAAGCGCGCTGATGCCGCGTTCCAAGGCGTCGCGGTTGGGATTATCGTTGCGCGTGTACATGAAACCGCGCGAGTACGTGCCTTCGATGTCGCGCTCGAATGTTGTTGAAAGGTAAATTGGGGGAGCAACAGCTCCGGTGGCAGGATCAACAGAATGTCCGGCGTGAACGGCGAGAGTTTCAATTTTCATTTGTGCGTGACGATACTGAATTTGAAACGCAGTTGTCGATCTTTGTGCTGTAGCGCAGTTTGGGCAGCGCACGCGTCCCGTGTGCTGGTTTTGGCGTCGCGCCGAAACAATCTCTCCTGGAACTGCAATCCAGCGGAGCCGAGTATGCGCTTAGGAAAAGTTCGCGATCGCGGGACGCGTGCGCTACCCAAGCTCGACATGTCCCGCACGCCAAAGTTTCGGAGTTGACGACGCTACTTCGACAGCGCAAATAGCAAGTCTCTGATGGACGCTCAGGTCTCGCCAAATTTACCCGCGACGATTTACGACGACGAAGTTTTCCAGATGGCTTGCGAGCAGTTTCGGGTCATCGCCGATTATCTCAGCATCGATAAGGACGACCGGGAATGGGCCACTTATCCGAAGCGCGCCGTCGCCGTGACGTTGCCGGTGCACATGGACGACGGAAGCACGAAAGCTTTCCAGGGTTATCGGGTGCAACATCACATCGCGCTCGGCCCGACGAAAGGCGGCACACGGTTCGCGCCTTCGTTGTCGATGGGCGAGACGGCCGCGCTGGCGATGTGGATGAGCTGGAAATGTGCGCTGGCCCAATTGCCTTATGGCGGTGCGAAGGGCGGAGTTGCCGTTGATCCCAGCAAATTATCGCGCACGGAGCTGGAGGCCGTATCGCGGCGCTACATGCAGGAAATGATCCCGTTCGTAGGGCCGCATACCGACATCATGGGACCGGACATGGGCACAAATGAACAGATCATGGCCTGGTTTATGGACACCTACTCCGTTTACATGGGTTACGCCGTCAATGAAATCGTTACCGGCAAACCGGTCGCCATCGGCGGCACTGAAGGCCGGCGTGAAGCAACCGGGCGCGGCGTTGTTTATCTAGTCGAGCGCGCCATGAACATGCTGAAGATGGATCCTGAAAAATGCACAGCCATCGTGCAGGGATTTGGCAACGTGGGCTCCGTGGCAGCTCTTTCGCTTGCGTACAAGAGCGGGGTTAAAGTCGTTGGGATCAGCGATGCATATGCCGCGATTTACAATCCAAAGGGAATCGACGTGAAAGCGGCCGAGCAGCATATGCTGAAGAAACGTAATCTGCGCGCGTTCGAGCAGGGTGATCACGTCAATCCAGGCGAATTCCTCACTCTGCCGTGCGATATTCTCGTTCCGGCGGCGGTCGATCGCGTTATCACCGGGAAAAATGCGGCCAAGCTCAAATGTCGAATCCTTGCAGAAGCCGCTAATGGCCCGACCACGCCAGATGCGGACCTGATTCTCGACAAGCGTTGGGACGAGGTTTTTGTGATCCCGGACATTCTCTGCAACGCCGGCGGAGTGATCGTCTCCTACTTCGAGTGGGTGCAAGGTTTACAGGCGTTTCTGTGGTCGGAATCGGAAGTGACCGACAAACTTTTCCGCATCCTCGAACATTCATTTGCGCAAGTGATCAAGCGGGCGAAAGAACATAAAGTCTCGCATCGCACCGCGGCCATGGCCACCGGCGTCGAGCGCGTTATCAAGGCCAAACAAGTGCGCGGCCTGTTCCCATGAGCGTTTGTTGTAGCCACGCCCCTGTGGGGCGTTTCTCGTTTTGGTACGCGTGATTCAAACGGCGCACAGCGCCGTGGCTACAGCGACTGCAGATACTAATACAGACGCGATGAAGTTTTCTCACTCCGAAGAAAAGCGCGACGACAGACATCTCGACGTTTTGGTGAATGAAGAGAACGGCCTGCGGATCGTTGTCTCCCGTCTTGGTGCGGAATTAATTAGTCTGGCGCGAATCAACGATGCCGGGCAATGGACCGGTTTTCTTTATCGCGACAACGATGTGTCAATGCCGTCTCAGGGTTGGGCAAACCACGCGACGGTCATGGGCTATTATCTTCATCGGCTCAAAAATGGTCGCAGCCTGTACCGTGGCCGCGAAATCAAAGGCGAGAATCACGGGTTCCTTCGCTCCAAGACCTGGCGCTTTGCGGGATTCTCCGGTGAGGGCAGCGGCGCTTCGTTGAAGTATCGAATCATTCCCGAGGATTTTTCACCTGTTGAATACCCGCTGAGGGTCAGTGTGGATCTAACATACCAGATCGAGTTGAACACGCTGAGCGTTCTTTTCGAGTTTCAAAACCACGAACCTGAACTGACCGCGCATGTCGCGTTCGGATTGCATCCTGGCTTCGCAGCGACTTCGTTCGAAACCTTTCATCTTCAAATGCCGAAAGGTCTTTACCGCAGATACTTTTCGCCCGGCAACTATTTGTCAGGGGAAACGCGCGATATTGAATTCCCGGGTGGCGAAATGCCATTTCATCTAAGTGAGTTATCCGGTTCGATCATTCTCGAAATGGTCGACGTTCCGAGACGGCAATTCGCTTACGTCGATCCGCCGAGTGGCCGCTGGGTGACTTTGGATCTTACCGGTGTCCCTTATGTGACCCTATGGTCTGATGGCGGACCATTGCTTTGCATTGAACCTTGCTGGGGCCTGACTGATCATCACGAACAACGCACATTTGAAGAGAAGCAGGGCATTCAAGAAATTTCGCCTCGTGGCGAGTTGCGCGCCTCCTTCAGTGTGACTCCGCAATTTGCCTCCTGGGATTAACCGTACGAGCTGTGGCGTTGACAGCAGGGAACCGCCGAATTTGTACATAAAAAACCGCACCGCCGGATGAAACCAGCAGTGCGGTTCCTTTGCTAGCGACACTTTCCTAGAAACCAGGCGGGGGGGGTTGGGGCGTTGGTCCTAGGAAGTGCCTTTGGGATTGTTAGGGGCCGGCGAACTTGTTGGGCTGGGGTCCGTGGCCGGTTGGGGAATTGTGTCCAGGGGAGTTGCCCGTTGGAAGGCCTGGGGGCAGACGGCCGCCGTTGACGTCTTTTTTGGGCTTGAGGTCTTGGATTCTGATTTTCGTCTTAGCTTTTCTTGCTGCCATTCTATTTTGCTTTCTGGTTGCTTTGAAAGTGACACCGCACCGAGGGATCGAACCAACAATGCGGTTCCTTGAGCTTCTTAGTTGCCGCCGGGACCGTGTTGAACGGGACCGTGTTGACCGGGCCCGTGCTGGCCGGGACCATGTTGACCGGGACCGTGTTGGACGGGGCCGTGTTGAACGGGACCGCCGCCTTTGGCGTCTTTCTTTGGCTTGAGGTCTTGGACTTTGATCTTTTTCTTACCTTTTGCTGGCATTTATT
>QHMS01000255.1 GCA_003217895.1 Verrucomicrobiota bacterium | reverse complement strand
TGGCCCAGGCGAAGCCGGAGACGCCGCCGGCGATCCTCCCGGTGCTGCGGGAGAAGCGGCCGGTGCCGGCGAGCCGGGTTGCGCTGCAGGAGAAGGACTCGGAGTTTGTTTCGGCGCCGGCGAAGCAGCGGTTGGTGCTCGTCCTTGTGACGTGGGTGAGACAGCGGGGCTTGTTCCTCGACTTGGCGAAGTTGCAGGAGCAGCAGCGCCAGCCGGCGAAGGGCTCGCCTGTTCCGCAGGTGCGCGCGCGCCGATGTTTGCGATGTCCTGGCCCATCCGCATTTTCCCAAGAAACACTGTCTGCTCGAAAATGTAATCGCGCGGCGCGCTGCGACGATTTCCCCATTTTCGTTCGATATCGTCCGCCGCGTAATCGGCGCGCACTTGCTGGCTGTGACAATAAATGCAGCCGTTCGCAGCGTAGACGCGTGCCCCGCGCTCGAACATTCCTGATTGCGGTTGCGGATAAATATCGGTGCCTTCTTCGTCGGACTGCGGATTGAGATGTCCGATCTGCCAGTTCGGAACAACGGTCAATCCCAGCCACGAAAAGGCGAACGTGCCGAAGATTCCGAGAAACAGAGGAACGAGTCCTTTCATCAGTGCCCTCCGGAAGCCTCGGCTTCAACCGGGTTGAGAAAGGTGGGGACGGTCGATGTGCGTCCCAACCCCAAAAGCATCAATCCGAAGTGATACGCGAAAATGAAATGCGACACCGTGAGCAAAATACCGGCAAGGCTGCGCCCGCGAAGATAGGGCAACGCAGTTTCGATACTCACGTTAAACGCGAGCGTGGGATTTTGCATGTCCGCGCCCTGCAGAAAACCGCCGGCGAGCAGCATGAGCGTCATCAGGCCGACGCCATATGCCGATGCCCAGAAATGCAGCTTGATCAGCGACGCGTAACGCCATTCGCGGCCGACCAAACGCGGCACGATGTAGTACATCGAACCGAAAATCACCATGGTGAAAAATGCGTAGAGACCGAGATGCGAGTAAGCGATGCTGGCCTGGGTAAAGCTGACGTAGCGCGCGACCGAGCGGAGCGAAATCAACACGCCGACTACGCTAAAGACCGTGTAAGACATCGCGCCGAATACAGTGAAGCGGAGCGTCGGGCTGTAGCGCATCAGCGGAAAATAACCTTGCATGGTCATGTGATGATTCAGGCCAACGGTCGCGACCGGAATCATCGTGAGGATCGTCGCTGCGATGCTGGCCGTAATCATCCATGCCGGAAACGGCCCATCGATAAGGCGCTGCATTCCGGTCCAGCTTGAGAACAACGCGTAACTCCAAAAACCGATTGTGGCCAGATGATAACTGTAAACGGGGCGTCCGATCACCTTTGGAATCATGTAGTACGCCGTGCCGAGCGCGATCGCGCCGAACCAAAGGAACAGCAGATTATTCGCGTACCACCAGCCGACAGCTGATTGCAACACGCCCTGCACCGGCACGACAAAGAGCATCAGCTGCCCAGCCGCATACAGCCACGGAAACCAGAGGAACGCGCCGAGCAAATACCACTGCGTAATGTAAATTTGGTCGCCGCGCCGATAGCGAAACATCAGTACTGCCCACGAGGCAACGAGCGTGTACGCCACGAAAAGAATAATCGCCGCGTAGCCGGGGAACTCGAGCCATTGATAGCCGGTGCTGTCGCCCAGAAGAATTCCACCAACGCCTAACAACACACCCAAGTTCCAAAAGCAAGCACCTGCAACAAGTAACAGTGGAAATCGCAACACCGTCCGGCACAACCGCGCCATCAGCCAAATCGCGGTCCCCATTCCAGCCATGGAAGCCCAGCCATAAACCATCACGTTCATGTGGGCAGGGCGCACACGTCCCCACGTCAGAAAACTGATGTCTGAAAGCAGATCAGGTGAGTGCAGCTTCCATGAAACGAAACCGGCCAGCAGCGTGCCAAGGATGAGCCATGCTATCGCCGACGTATAAAACATCAGCACGGGCACGCGCGTTGACGCGTCGATATACGCGCGCTCCAGCTGTTCTGTGTCCCCTGCGACAGCAGAAATCTCTGGTTCTTTGAGTGGAATTCCCGTGGCGTTCATGGAGTCTTGGCTGGAGCGGCGGATGCGGGAGCGGGTGGTGATTGGACTGCTGCGGGGGATGGAGAGACAGCACCTGAAGGCGGCGGACTGGAGACCGCCGCTCCTTGTGTCGCCGGGGCGCTCGCCTGAGGTGAGGGTTGCGCAGCGGTTGGCCGCGGAGAACCGGCCGGAGCTGGCGAAGTAGATACAGCTGTAGCCTGCGTTTCGGGCGCCGGAGTCGCGATAGGGCCGGCTTGCATTGGCTTTCGCTGCGCCAACTGAGCAATTGTCACTTCCATGGCGCGACTGATCGGGATGCGCACAACGCCTTTGTTCTTATCGACCCAGGCGTAAGTATTCAGCGCCTTCTCTGCGTCTTCGCGCGAGGTTTTCAGATTTTCCATGCGCTTTTTCGCGCGCGTCTGTTCGTAATCACTTCCGCGCGGCAACGGTCCAATCACCGCGAGTACGATGACGCCGAACAAAGTAAAAAGGAGCACGACTCCGAACCATGTGGACAACGGAGCAGGCGAGCGCGTAATCTGGCGAAGAGATTCGGGGTCGGCCATGTCAATTGACTGTCTTCAGGGATTCGATCAGGCGCGGATCGCGCACAGGAAACAGCGAAGTCCTGGGCACCAATCGCAGATAAACAAAACCGAGCGTCGCGCCGATGGCGATGACCGAAAACAAATCCCAGATGCTCAGGTGCACACCGGTGCCATGTAATGCAGGCAAGACGACGATGTACATGTCGAGCATCTGCATGCAGACAATCCATCCCGCGATGATGCAGAGCTGGTGCGGATGCGTCTTGATGGAGCGTAACAGCAGGATTGGAAAAGCGATGAAGAAACGCCCGATCACCAATAGCATGCTCAGCGCCCACCAGGACTCAGTATTTCTGGTGATAAAAAATTGCGTCTCTTCCGGAATGTTTGCATACCAGATGAGCATGTACTGACCAAAGCCGATGTAGGCCCAGAATATGGAGAAGGCCAGCATCCATTTTCCCATGATGTGATAATGCTCGACGGTAACGACGTCCTTCAGGTAACCGGCTTGGCGCAAGGCAGTGATCACCAGCACAAGCAGCGACATTGAGCTACCGGCCGCGCCCGCGAAGATGTACACGCCAAACATCGTTGAAAACCAGGTGTAGTTCAGGCTCATCAACCAATCGAAGGCGCCGAAGGTCAGGCAAAGCGCGAACATCGGAAGACTGATGAATGAGACCCGGCGCATCCAGATTGTGAACAGCGGGTTGCCGTCCTTGTCCTGCCTTGCCGACAGTCTGCGCAAAGCGAGTGCCGCGAGGAGATGTTCAACTCCGCGCGGAATGTCCATCCACGCAAACAGGTGGTGACGAAGTAGAAGAACAGGCACGAACAGCAGGGCCAGGACCGTTAGCAACGCGGCAAGGTTTTCGAGTTGCCGCCGGACCACCACGCTCCATTCGGCGTCCGTGGCATGATGGACGATTGTCCAAAAAAAGCAGCCAGCGCAAAGCGTGAAGAAAAACGCGAACGCAAACAGCCAGGAATAGCTAAACTGATGCGGATTTACGATCGCGCCGATGGCACACAGCACGAGCGCAATAACGGCAATCAGTCCGAGCAGGAACGAAAGCCCAGCGAATCGGCTGCTCTCGAAATACTCGCCTTCGGGGGTTGGGGCGGTCCGTAAACGTTCGCTCATTTTCCTTTAGCCGGCGGGGGTGACGCCGGTTTCTCCAGTTCGGATCGATTCTCATCCGGCACATCGGCAATCGCCGCATTTTGACTCCGCTGCAGCGCGCGCAGATAAGCAATGATCGCCCAGCGGTCTGGCACAATGATGTTCGGCCCGTAAGCCATCATGGTGTTCTTGCCGTTGGTGATCGTGTTGAAAATTTCGCCGTCCGACATTTTGCGGATGCGTTCGTCTTGAAGCGAAACCACCGTGGCGAGCCCGTATTTCTTGGTGATCCCGTCGCCCGCAGCGACAGCGCCATGGCACATTACGCAGGTGATGTTGAAACGCTGTTGCCCGCGTTCCATCAACTCGCGGGTCACTTCCAAGGGAAGACCAGTCCCCCAGTGATCGCCCATCTTGCCGGTGTTGTAGTAATCGGTGCCGACGCTGAAACTTGCATTCGGGTGTGACCAGGGACCGACCGCAGCCGGCTCGTTTTCAGGCGTATCCGGTTTCGGCATTTCGTAGCCAATCGGAACCGTGCCGGCGACCGGTAATCGCGGGCCGCGTCCATCCGCAAAGAAACCCAGCGGCGCTTGGGCGCGCACTTTCATCTGGCGCACCATATCTGGGAAAACCTCTGTCGGCGGTTGAGTGCTCTTCTGCCCGCGAAATCCAAACACCGCGATGACCGCGATGGTGGACAGAAGAAAAATCACCAAAAATCCACGCAACATAATTACTCCTCGTGAACGATCGTGATGTGTTGACCGCCTGTGTCTTCCAGCAATTCGCGCACGCCGTTTTCAGTAAATCGCGGATCGCGCGCTTCGATCGCCAGAAAAAATCCGTCGTTCGTTACCCGACTGAACCGGTCCCAGTTGAACATGGGATGGTTCCATCGCGGCAGATGATTCATACCCTGCCACGCAAAAAATGCGGCGAACGCGCCGAAGAGCACCGTCAGCTCAAACATGATGGGGAAAAACGCGGGAACGGTCCAAAAATTCCAAGGCTTCCCATGCACATCCAGCGGATAGAGACCCCATGACGGCCCGAATTCAACGAGGGCAGCGGTTAGCAATCCCGAAATTCCACCAAACAAAACCCATCCGCTCAGCCACGATTTTCCGAGCCCCATCGCTTCGTCCATTCCATGGATGGGGAACGGGGAGTAAACGTCCCAACGCCGGAATCCAGCATCGCGGACACGCTTGGCCGCTTCATAAAGAGCAGCAGTGCTCTGATACTCCGCCGCCATGGCATAAACTTTGTGACCGTACGGAGTTTTGATCATCGTGTGCGCTCCTTTCCGCCAGAGGGTACTGATTGAATGCCAGGGGTCGCTCCGTCATGCGGGTCCGCCTCTGGCACAGCAGTTTTTATTTCGGACATTGCGATCATCGGCAGGAATCGAATGAAAAGCAGGAACAGCGAAGTGAAGATTCCTATCGTGCCAATGTACGTCCAGATGTCCACCCATGTCGGATGATACACTCTCCAAGATGATGGGAGGAAATCGCGTATCAGACCGCCGGCAATAATGATGAACCGCTCGAACCACATGCCGGCGTTCACGCACATCGAGACAAAGAAAACGACCAGAATATTTCGCCGGCACCAGCGGAACCAAAAGAGCTGTGGCGAGAGGCAATTGCAGAAAAGCATGCCCAACCACCAGTACCACCAGTAGGGTCCGAAAATGCGGTTCCAAAATGCGAACCGCTCGTACGAATTCCCGCTATACCACGCCACAAAAAATTCCATCATATACGCGTAGGCAACGAACGAACCGGTCAGCAAAATGATCTTGGCCATTTTGTCGATGTGCGCCGGGGTGATGACATCGTACAATTTGAAGATGGCACGCGCGGGAATCAGCAGGGTCAGCACCATGGCAAAACCGCCGAAGATCGCCCCGGCCACAAAGTACGGCGGGAAGATGGTCGTGTGCCATGTCGGCACGACCGACGTAGCAAAGTCAAAAGATACAACGCTGTGAACTGAGAGAACCAGCGGCGTCGAAAGCCCGGCCAAGAGCAGATACGCCATCTCGTAGTGACGCCAGTGGCGATTGGCGCCGCGCCACCCAAGGGCAAAAATTCCAAAAATGAACTTCCTGATCTTTGTGGTCGCCCGATCACGCAACGTCGCCAAATCCGGGACTAAACCGGTGTACCAAAACAGAACCGACACGGTAAAATAGGTTGAAACTGCAAAGACGTCCCACATCAGCGGGCTGCGGAAGTTTTGCCAGATAGCCCAGTTGTTAGGCACCGGCGCCAGGTACCAGGCCATCCAGAACCGGCCGACATGGATGCCCGGGAAAATCCCGGCGCAAATCACTGCGAAAAGAGTCATCGCTTCCGCGGAACGATTGATCGAAGTACGCCACTTTTGTCGCAGCAGAAACAAGATCGCCGAGATCAATGTGCCGGCGTGCCCGATACCGATCCAGAAAACGAAATTGGTAATATCCCACGCCCAGCCGACCGGGACCTGATTTCCCCACGTGCCAACGCCCGTCGAAATCAGATATCCAATGCAAAAAAGCCCAAACGTCGCAGCGCTCGAGGTGATCGTGAACGCCACCCACCACCACCGCGGCGCCGGTTGTTCCACGACACCGGAAATGCGTTCCGTCGGCCAGTTGAAGTTGCGCCGGTTTAAGACCAGCGGCACCCGCGTGATTACACGCTCCGCTTCTTTCACGGTTCCCGGTACCGCTGGGGCTGCGTCCATAATCAAATCATTCCGGAAGGGTCTCTACCAAACTCGCGATTCCGATATCTTTCGCGTCAGGCATTTTGGGGTTCGGATTGCGAATCCGCGCGAGATAGCTCGTTCGCGGAACAACGTTCAAATAGTCCAAGATTCGATAATTACGGTCCTGTTCTTTCATTTTTGATACCCGGCTCTCCGGATCCTTAATGTCGCCAAAGACGATTGCTTCGGTGGGACAGGCTTGCGCGCACGCTGTGGTAAACGAATCGCGCGAGATGCGCTTGTTCGATGACGCGCCTGCACGGGCGATCGCCACTATTTTTGCCTCCTCGATGCGCTGCACGCAGTAGGTGCATTTTTCCATCACGCCGCGCATGCGTACGGTAACGTTCGGATTTTTCTGCATCTTGATCGTGTCGGGCGCGCCTTTCGTTGTCAGCGGCGCGAAATACTCTTCGTAGATGTTGAATGCACCGACGACCTTTCTCTTGCCGACCGGTCGCTGATTGTAATCGAAAAAATTGAACCGCCGCACCTTGTAGGGGCAGTTATTTGAGCAATAGCGCGTGCCAACGCATCGATTGTAAGCCATCACATTAAGGCCATCCTCACTGTGAACGGTAGCGTTCACCGGGCAGACAGTTTCACACGGCGCATTTTCACAATGTTGACATGGCATTGGCTGATGAACGAGCTCGGGGTTCTCAGGCCATGCGCCGCGATCTTGCTCGAACCGTTTACGGCTGGCGTAATATCGATCGATTCGCAGCCAGTGCATGATGCGGCCATGAGAAACCTGCAACTTGCCCACGACCGGGATGTTGTTCTCCGCCTGGCAAGCGATAACACAGGCGCTGCATCCTGTGCATACATTCAAATCGATGCTCATCCCCCATTGCTGCGGCGCGGTCAGCGGCGGATGCGTGTAAATGCTCGGCGGAAGATGCGGCAGTTCTTCTTCCCCTGGAATTTTCTTCGCGAAATCATTGTTCGCGCGATAGCCTTCGAGCGTCGCTTCGCGGATAAGACCGCGGCCCTCGATGCTGAAATGCTCCTGCATAATCGAGAACGGGTAAGTGCGTCCGACCCTGGTCACGCGTACGCTGTCGATCCCCTGTCCGCCTGCGACGGTAAAGTGCGGATTTGCGGCTGTGCGAAGGAAATATCCATTGAAGCCGGACTGCTCCTCGATCTTTGCCCTCTCTTTGAGATCGGCGCCCGCATATGGCAATTCGTAAAACTGCGGCATCTTTCGCGCCCAACCCAGCGGAATTGTAATCGAATTGTCCGCGTGCCCGGGCGAGACCAGCGCCGCAATGACCAACTCGCGTTTGATCGGTTCGAGCGCAGCGCTTTTTTCTGTGATCGTGATTTGAACAAGATCGCCAGTACTGACTCCAAGCGCCTTTGCGAAAGCAGGACTCATGAGGGCGGCATTGTCCCAGGTGAGTCTCGTGATTGGGTCAGGTAATTCCTGAAGCCAACCATTGTTCGCGTAGCGGCCATCGTCCATTTCGTAACTCGCTGTGAGAACAATTTCAGGTGACTCGGGCTTTGGTGCGGGCGGCAGCGCCCACGACTCTTGAATCTGCGGCGCAACTGCGGTTCCGTTGAACGAGGAAGGCTGGTCATGCGGTTGAACGTGCGACGCAAACCCGTCGTGGAGAAAACGCGACCACGCAGTTTGAAAATCGCCCGGCGGATTCGTTTTGCGGAAAGTCTCCTGCACCAGCTCGGGCCCTTCAATCTTTGGTGCCCCAAGCAGCGCATTGAGCAATTCGATTTCCGAAAGTCCTCCAAAAAGCGGGAGGATCATCGGTTGGATTGACAAGTAATCGCCTCCGGACGTGAGCGCGTCGCCCCAAGATTCCAGGTAATGCGCAAGTGGAACGTGCCAGTGGCTGAGCGTCGACGTGGCGTCCTCGTGATAACCGAGCCGCACAATCTCCGGCACTTTTTTTTGCAAATCAGTCCAGTCGAGAGGCAGCTTCGTCTGGGGATCCTGCACCAAGCCGCGTTTTGCGTTGTAAACTGGATCGCCGCCGAAGATGAAAAGTTGTTTGATCCGCCCGTCATTTATGTCCGCCGCGAGCTGTGAAATATCTATCGTGCGCGGATTGTGCGGAATTTGTCGGACTACCAACGTTTGGCCGAGATTTTTCAGCGCACCGTTGATTGAGTAAACAAGCAGTTGGACTGCAACTGGCTGATTCGCCCCGGCCAGCACCAAACTTGCGCTTGGTTTTGCGAGAAGATCATTCGCTACCCCGCCAACCCATTGCTCATCGAACGTCGCACCATCTGCCGGAATTTGCAGGCTTCCGGCGACTGCACTTAGTCCGGCATCATTTGTGGCCGCGAGGATTTTCTTCGCCAGCGCAAGCGCGAACGCACCAATTTGACTTGCCGGACAACGGAGCCGGTGATCGGCAATGGCTCCGGTAAGCGTGAAGCGATTCTCGACGACATAAAGCCGGTTCATATTGTCTTTCGAGGAGCTCAGTCTTCGCCGTGAAGTGAACCCGCGCACTGATTCCAGATCGCCCTGGCCGCAATCGAGAAAATCGCTGTCCAAAGCAAGAATTACATCCGCACGATCCAATTTTGGAACGAGCCGCGCGCCAGGCCCAAATGCGGTTTGCGCAGCGGTTATGTGCTCCTGACTCAACAGCGGTTCGTAAACGCACCATCGCATGCTCGGAAACATTTTTTCCAGTTCGGTACGCAGCCGTTCACGCGTAGGCGAAAGAGTTTCCTCAACGAGAAATGCAAGCCCGTCGCCTTGCTGAGTGGTAAGCGCCTTGCGGAGGTCTGCGATATATGCGTCGAAATCGGCGCGCTTGCTCGCTTTCCCTTTGCGAACAAGCCGTCGCGACCGGGTTGGATCGTATAAATCGAGAACTGACGCCTGAACAAAGGTGTCCGTGGCGCCCGCCGAGGCGGAGTGCAACGGATTGCCCTCGAGTTTGATCGGGCGGCCGTCCACGGTCGTGGCAATCAGCGGAATTGCTCCGGTGCGTCTTGGCATCGCGGTCGCGTAGTAGAGAAATTTTCCCGGAATCGTCCACTCCACGCTCTTTGTGAAGGGAACCAGATGCAGCTCCGGGCGACGACAACTCGTTAGGCCGATGCCTGCCAACGTCATCGACGCACCCATTAATTTCATGAAATCGCGGCGAGACCATTCGTCGCCATTCAATTCCGCCGCGCCCGGGGGGAATTCGCGCTCCAACCATTGTCGAAATTCTGGCGTGTCATTCAACTCACCCAAGCCGCGCCAATAATGTTTCCCGGTCGGTGGCTCTGGTGGATGTTGAAATATGCGTTTCATCGGTGGCACCCCTGACAATTTGTTGGCGGAGTAATGTTCCAGCGCTCCTTGAGCGTCTCGCCGATTTCAGTCTGCGTGAGCTTTTTCTTTTTCGACCAATCTTCGCGCGCGTCCGACGGCTGCCCATATTTGCCGACAAACTCAGCCGGCTTCACGAGATCGGGATTCCAATCGAGATTGAAAACCTCATCTTGCGGCCGCAAAAAGTTTTCCGGATGGCGATGACACTCGAGACACCACGCCATGCTGTGCGGCTGGGCCAGATATACCGTTGACATGTGATTGACCGGGCCGTGGCAGCTGAAACAGCTGATGCCGCGATTTACATGGGCTGAGTGATTGTAATAAACGTAATCAACTGTCCGGTAGATCCAGACCCAGTCGACCGGCTGGCCAGTGTTCCAGCTCGCGCGGACGGGCTCCAGCTTCGGATTCTCCTTTTGCACCTGAGTATGGCAGTTCATACATGTTTGTGTGTTCGGCACATTCGACTGCGCTGCCATCTCCACGAAGCTGTGACAATACCGGCAATCCATTCCGAGCTGCGTAACGTGAATGTCGTGCGGAAACGGCACCGGCTGGATCGGTTGGTAGCCGACCTTCGAGTATTTTGGCGTCGCGTAGTACCACGTTGCTGCGCTCAATCCAGAGGCGACCACAATGCCGCAAACCAGGATCTTGAGCGGCAGCCAATTCGTCCAGCGTGGAAAGAAATTTGCCATGATTAGTAATCGGCAGCGGTGCGTCGCCGCGCTGCCAACAAAACGAAACTAAACTCAGGAACTGTCTGGTTCAGACGCTGCAAAGGGTTAAGGTTAATTGCTCGTCCGAGGGGTAACGAGGATTCTATAAATACGTCGTGAGAGGGCAAAACAAATTTCGTTGTTCATGTTCATTTAAGAATTGTCGTGCGACATCTGATCACGTCAGAACTTCCCCAAAGCGTCAAGCCCGGAAGATCGAGATAAATCGGGTGGGACAGTGGTCAGCGGCAAAATTGTCTTTGGCGACTAACAATTAGATAATCCGAAGAAGACCCGTGATGATGAGAGTCGTGACGCCTCGAAATCTAATAATGCGTGCCGTGCTCGCACTGGTTGTTTTCTTTGTTTTGCTGGCATGCGGCGGTTGGCAATCGCTGGCCGCCATCCCGGAACATGAGCATCCCGTCCCTGAGAAGCTTGGCAATGTCCAGTTTGCTACTTCGTGCTCGCCCAAAGTACAAAAAAGTTTTGAGCGAGCGGTGGCGCTTTTGCATTCGTTCGCATATTCGGCAGCGGAAAAAGCATTTCGGGATGTGGCAGCCAAAGATCCCAATTGCGCCGCGCCGCACTGGGGCGTCGCCATGACTTATTTCCATCAGCTGTGGGAGCCGCCGCTTGCGCCACAAAACATCGCGCGCGGACTTGCGGAAATCGAACAAGCGAAAAAACTCAGCAGCTCCGATCGCGAGCGCGGATTTATCGACGCCCTGAGTTTGATTTACGCAAAGGCCGATTCCCTGCCCTATCACGAACGGCTAAATCGTTACGTGCAGGTCATGCGCAAGCTCGCGGATCGTTATCGCGACGACGCAGAGTGCCAGATTTCTTACGCGCTCGCGCTCATCGCCGCGGCGCCTGCCAGTGATGCGACCCATGCGAAACAGAAAGAGGCCGCTGCGATCCTCGAGCCGTTATTCAAGAAGTATCCGCGCCATCCTGGTATCGCGCATTACCTAATTCACGCCTGTGACAATGCAGAAATGGTGCAGCAGGGCGTCGCTGCTGCAAAGGCGTACTCGCAAATCGCGCCTTCAGCGCCACACGCCTTACACATGCCATCGCACATCTACACGCGACTGGGAATATGGGAGGAATCGATCGTATCAAATCTCGCGGCACAAAAAGCCGCGCGCGAGCAAGGCGACAAAGGCGAGGAACTGCACGCGATGGATTATCTGGTTTATGCCTATCTCCAACTTAGCCGCGACGCCGAGGCCGCGCGCGTGCTTGATGAACTGCGCACCATGAGCGGGCTCGACGGCAGCGATTTCAAGATGGGATACGCGGCAAGTGCAATGCCCGCGCGCTACGCGATCGAGCGCCGCCAGTGGTCAGATGCGGCGCAACTGGTTCCAGTCGATGGTGCGTCGCCGCAAGTCTCGGCAGTCACACTCTGGGCACGAAGCGTCGGACTCGCCCGCAGCCTAAAACCGGCTGCCGCGCGGCAGGAGATCGATAAATTAAGAGGCGTATACGAAAAATTGCGCGCGACGGGGGACGATTACTGGGCGACGCAGGTACACGTACAGATGAATGAAGCGCTGGCATGGGTCGCGCAAGCGGACGGAAAAGCCGACGAAGCTCTCAAGCTAACGCACGCTGCCGCCGATGAAGAAGAGGCCATTGAAAAACGTCCAGTTACACCTGGGCCAATCGTTCCAGCGCGCGAACAGCTTGGTGATCTTTTGCTCGAAGCGAATCAACCGCAGGAAGCTCTCACAGAGTATCAGCGTGCGCTGACAATGACTCCGCAACGGCGTGGTGCATTGATGGGCTTGGCTCATGCTCGCGAGATGATCGCTTCTGCGGCCCCGAATAAAAACTAAGATCGGACTCCTACTCTGGCTATGGAAACCGAAATCGCCGGACTTCATCACGTCACCGCAATTGCCAGCGATCCACAGCGCAATCTGGATTTTTACGCTGGCCTCCTCGGGTTGCGTTTCGTGAAGCGCACGGTGAACTTCGATGATCCCGGCACCTATCACTTTTATTTCGGCGATGCGCGCGGAACCCCTGGAACAATCATGACATTTTTCGCGTGGCCGGGCGCGCGACGCGGAATTCGCGGCACCGGCCAGGTCGATGCTGTGGCATTCTCGATTCCGCAGAATTCGATGGATTACTGGCTCGAGCGCTTAGAGCAACAACACGTGCCTGCGGAAAGAACGAGTCTCCGATTTGATGAGGAACTGATTCGCTTTGTCGATCCAGACGGGCTGCTTATTGAATTGGTTGAATCGGCTGTGCCTGTAAATGTAGAGCACTGGCAAGGGAGTTCAGTACCAGCGGAACATACGATTCGCGGATTTCACAGTGTCTCCGCGGCTTTGGAGGGATACGAACGCACTGCAAAATTGCTGACAGAAAGTTTTGGTTACCGATTGGTTAATGAGTCGAATAATCGCTTTCGATTCGCTTCACAGAATGAAACTGCCGCCGGTCGTGTGGTCGACTTGCTTTGTATGCCTGACGCGCACCCAGGCCGCGCCGCTGCCGGCTCTGTTCATCACATCGCCTTTCGGGCCCGTGACGATGCAGAACAGCGGCATTGGCGCGAGCAGCTTGTTGCCCTCGGATACAACGTCACCCCGGTGATAGATCGGGTTTATTTTCAGTCGATTTATTTCCGCGAACCGGGCGGCATTCTTTTCGAAATCGCAACCGACCCGCCGGGCTTTACCTTCGATGAAGACTTGGGGCAACTCGGCCAAAGTTTGCGACTTCCGCCGTGGCTGGAGTCGGCGCGTTCGCAAATCCAAGAAGTTTTGCCGCCGATTGCGCCTCCCACAAAGCAATGACGCCGGATTTTATCCACGAGTTTGTTGCCGGTTCGTCAAATCGCACGTTTCTGCTCCTGCACGGAACCGGTGGAAATGAGCGCGATCTCATTCCGCTCGGACGCGAGCTTGATCCTACCGCGGCGCTGCTGAGTCCACGCGGAAAAGCTTTGGAGGATGGCATGCCGCGGTTTTTTCGGCGGCTGGCCGAGGGCGTATTCGATCTGGAAGATTTGCAAAAGCGCACGCACGAGCTGGCTGATTTTGTCGCGGCAGCGGCCGATCGCTACGATATCGACAACAAGAACATCATTGCTGTCGGCTACTCGAATGGCGCCAATATAGCTGCTAGTGTGCTATTGCTGCGCCCTGAAGCTTTGTGCAGCGCAATTCTGTTTCGCGCGATGGTGCCGCTTGAGCCGGAGAAACGACCGGAGCTCGCGAACGTTCGCGTTTGGATCGGAGCGGGAAACCACGATCCAATTATTCCACCCTCGGAAACACAGCGCCTTGTCGAACTTCTGAGAATTGCCGGTGCCGATGTCACCGTCCGATTTCTCAGCGCAGGACATGCTTTGACACCCGCCGACATTTCGCTGGCCCGCGACTGGCTGCACAAGCTGTGACTCGCGCAGCGATTCCGTTGCTGTGTGTCCTCAAAGAAATGGAACCGGGACCACTTCGACCGGAATTCGCTCAGCAGAATTTTCCGCCGAGAACGCATCTAATTTGGTGCCGGGGCTATTAAAGCCGCGTTTAAGGTAGCCGAGCGCAATTTGCTTTCCTGTTCGTTCGCTGCGCGTGGCGCTCGTGATCCAGCCCACTTCTTTTTCCGCTGGCGAATGAGCGGCAAGTTTCATTGGCTGCAGGAGGGGGACATCATCTAATGAAACTACCCCGCATAACCGTTTGTTGGTCTGACCCGACATTTTCATTCGCGAAATCACTTCCTGGCCGATGTAGCAGCCTTTTTCGTAATCAATCGTCCGTTGCTCCAGGTTGGCTTCGATTGGGATAATCTGCTCTGTCAGCTCGCGTCCCCAGCGCGGAATCCCCTGCTCGATTCGCATAACCTCTGCCGCAGTAGAATCGAGAAAGGCAAATGCCGAGGACAATTGTTGCCAGACAGCATCATGACGCGCCGCGTCGCTCCAGACGTCGCAGCCTTGTTCAGCGAAACGGCGCACGGAAACGATCCTGCCATGCTCGAGCGTTGGCGATTCTTCTGACAGAACGTGAAACAGGGAGAATTGATCAGTGACGTCCTCAATTTGAACATCATCCGCAATCACGTAGCGCTCCAGCCGGGTGCGGAGTGTTTCGCGAAGTTCCTGCTCGGCGTCCACCGAGAAGCACTCGGCCAATGCGCTAACGAAAATGTGCGCGTTCATCTTGCCCTTCGCATTGAGCACGCACGCCTCGATTGCGACCTTTTCAGTCGCTTTGCGCAAATCATTTGTGATTTGCCCATTAAGGAACCGGACCCGGTCCGTCCCAGTGATCTGAAACTTCGCGCGCTCTGAAAGATCGAGGAAAGCGACTTGTCCAGTTTGGGAGGGCTGCCTCATCCTTGTCCGGACGAAAACCGGCTCAGCAGTTGTCTGAGGAAGCCACGGCGCAGTCGCGAGGCTGTTTGCGCCAGTCCGTCGCCTGCTCCGCTGAAACTGAGCAAAGGCTGCTGTGCACTCATCGCACTTGCGCCTTGCGGTTCGAGACTTGGTTTTTCCGATTCCGTAGTACCAGTCACTGGTTCGCCGGCGTCACTTTGCGCGTCCTGCGCTTCCATCCGCGGCTCTTCGTGAACTGCTGGAGCAATGTCGTACAAAAATTTGCGCGCCACCGCTGAATAATCATTATCCCCGTGTCCCCACTGCACTTGCTCAACCAACTGGTCGCGGGCCGCGGTGGCAACTCCGAGGTCCAGATAACGTGACAAAGCGATCTGATTAGCAATCTGCATGTCTTTCAACATGTGCTTGACAGAAAAGTGCGGCTCAAAATCACGCTCGAGCATCTTCGGCAGTTTCATCGCCAAGGTAGTAGAGTGACTGGCGTTGGCCCGCATCGCTTCGACGAATTTCTCCAGCGGCACGCCCAACGCTTGCACCAGTGCCAAGGCCTCTGCCGCGGCCTGGACGCTCGCGGCCGTGATCATGTTCGTTGCAATTTTAATGGCGCTGGCCTGGCCGACCGCTCCGATGTAGATGATCTCTTTGCTACTGGCCTCGAGGATGGGACGCGCTTCTTTCAACGCAGCCTCGGTTCCGCCGACGTAATACACGAGCTGGCCCTTTTCTGCTGCGAGCTTGCTCCCGGTAAAGGACGCCTCGATAAATCGTGTCCCTCGACGTTCGACAATTTCCGCCGCAGCACGCATCGAATCCGGAGTAACCGTTGAATGCGCAAGGACAATGTGACGCGGTGCAAGATCTGCGCTTAGCTGCTCTACAGTCTGCAGGAGCGCTTCGTCGTCGGACACGAAGATCTGAATGTAATCGCAAAGGTTCGCCAGTTCGCCTGGCGAGCCGACAAAATTCGGCACGGGCCGCGGCGAGCGGTTCCAAACGAAAACCTCAAATCCCTTGCGGCGGAGATGCGCGGCCACGGCGCGACCGATGATCCCAAGGCCGATCACACCAATGTTCTTATGCGTTGGATGGGACGTAGATGCGAAGCGCTCCATTGAGGCGACAATTCACAATCAAAGTGCCGGGAAACGTTGCAACTGGCAATCCTGAAATTTGGGGCAAGGCGACGTGACTCGTGATTCGTTACACCGTTAAAGCGGGCTCGATTCAACGGTTCAACGGCTTTAACGCGAATTCAGACAGGTAATACAATCCGACGGAGCCCACGATTTGGAGACTCTCCGCGCTGATTTTGTCGATTGTATCGCCTGCGGTGTGCCACGGTGGATAATCAAAATCAATGATGTCGAGCGTTGGAATACCGATGGCATTTAGCGGCGCGTGATCATCAAGCAACTCACGGTCGAAGTAGCTGAAATGACTTCGCAACTTGAGCGCTTCGGCTGCGCCAAAAATATCGCGCGCCATCTCCGCAGGGGAATCTGAGGGAAGCGTAATGCCAAGCGACCGATCGCCAACCATATCGAACAAGAGGCCACCGCGAAATTGTCGGGCGCTCCTGCCACTGCGGGATTGTATGGCAAAATAGCGGCTCCCATACAAACCATCCTTCTGAGAAAACTGCTCGAACGCTTCCTCGCCATCGAAAAAGACCAGCTCAATTTTTCTGGCCAGATCCGGATGCTGTCCGATTACGCGGGCGAATTCCAAGAGCAGGCCCGTGCTGGAGCCACCGTCGTTGGCCCCAACGAATCGGAAGGTATCGAACATTTTCGTGTCGTAATGGGAGCACAACAAAAACGACGGAGACGCCGCCTTCCCCTGTGCAGAAAATTGGGCAATCAAATTTACGAACTGGATTTTGCCACGTGGAGTGTCGTCATTGAATGCTTGGCGCGTGACCTGCCAGCCGGACCGACGGAGTTGATCCTCAATGTAATCTCTGGACTTTTCGATAGCTGTGGATCCACCCGGGCGCGGCCCGAAATCAACGAGCCGTTGAACATGGGCCAATGCTTTCTCGCCGGAGAATTCTTCCCAAATATTCGTCGAATTTGCCTGCGCCCCTAGCGTCGCGAGTACGAAAGCAACCGATGAATAACGGGATAGCGATTGCATCTGCCGCGCGAGTGAGGGAAAGCTCCAACGCCCAACTTCCAACGCCCAACGCCCAACAATCTGAATTGAGCGTTGAGCGTTGAGCGTTGGGCGTTGAGCGTTTAGAACCTGCAAAACCCTCATCATGAGATCCCGAAAAGCGCGACGTCAGCTCTCAGCCGACAGCCCCAAGGCGGTAACGATGCGCTGGAGATCGTCCGTTCCGTAGTACTCGATTTCGATACGGCCACGTTTATCTCCGTGATGGATGGTGACGTGGGTGGCCAAATGCTGTTGCAACCGGTTCTGCAAATCTCCTACGGTCGCCGGGCTGAGATCGATCCCGGCCCGTCGAGACTTTCGCCGCTGGCGTCCGATCCCGAGCTGGCGGGCGACCAATCGCTCCGTAGAACGCACCGTGGCGTTGCGCCGCAAAACTGTCTCGGCAGCGAGCAGTTGTTCCTCCGGGACTTTTAGTGCCAGCAGCACTTTCGCGTGACCCACCGAAAGCAAATTCTGAGCTAACCAGATTTGCACCTGCGGATGCAAATCCAAAAGTCGCAGCGCGTTCGCCACTGCCGCTCGACTCCTCCCCACTTTGAGTGCGATGTCCTCCTGCCGCATTCCAAATTCGTTGGCTAGCCTGACGTAGCCCTGGGCTTCTTCGATTGGGTTGAGGTCTGCCCGCTGCAGATTTTCAATCAAGGACAACTCGAGCACCTCCAGGTCATTGGCGCTTCGAATTATGACGGGCACCGTAGCAAGGCCGATTTCCTGCGCGGCGCGCCAGCGGCGCTCGCCGGCGATCAGTTCAAATCGCGTACCCGCCTGGCGGACGATTAGCGGTTGAATAATGCCGTGCTGCCGAATCGAATCGATCAATTCCTGCAACGCTTCGCGCCCAAAATCTTTGCGCGGCTGTAACGCGCTCGGGACAATGGCGGCCAAATCAACCTGGTGCACTCTTTCGCCCGATTCGTTCTCATCTGTGCGCGCGGCGACCGAAGGCGTGCCAATCAGCGCTCCAAGACCTTTACCGAGAGCAGATCGTGCCATGCGCCTGAGGCTACCGGAACAGCCTCAGCAACGCAAACAGCAATCCGCGCCGACCAGCCCGGCGATGCAACATTTTTTTAGGGCGGAGTTCTAGCACATTGTAGACGGGAGGCGCTCCTTCAAAAAATTTCTAAAAAAGCATTGACGCTCGACAGCGCAGTTCAGTATAAAGGCGGATGGCTCCAAAACCGACAAGGAACTTTTGCCCGGTAGGGTTCTCTGTCTGTTCGGAACCCAGTGACCAAAACCAAAACACGACCGGGAAAGGGAAAGAACACAATCCATGTATTCAATGATTGAACTTAAAACGTTAGTCTCATGCGGACGAGATCGGGCTCGCTCGCTGCCATCAGGGCGCGGGTTCCTTCTCATTCCGCTCGTTCTGATCTGCTTTGCGTTAGCCGCACATGCAGCACCACAGGCACTCCCCTCACCAAGCCCTGACGGGTGCTACCCCGGTTACACGACAGCGGAAGGATGCCATGCGCTTCTGCACCTGACTGCCGGCCTTGGAAACACAGCAGTTGGCTGGTATTCGCTTACTAACGATACCACCGGCAGCTATAACACAGCTCTTGGCGGCGGAACGCTTGTCCTCAACAATGCGGATTCCAATACGGCCACTGGCGCCGCGGCGCTTTTGCTCAACGGCACCGGCACACAGAACTGCGCCTATGGAACCGACGCGCTTGTCTATAACGGTAACGGCGTCACAGGCGCCGACTATAACGATGGTTTTGGCGCCTTTGCGCTGTTTAGCAACACCGATGGATTCAGCAACAACGCTTTTGGGAATCACACGCTTTTCGAAAATATTCACGGCGCGGCGAACACCGCCGTTGGTGATCTGGCGCTCCAGAATACAGGTCAAAGCGGATCGATCGATGCCAACTATAACACGGCGGTGGGTTATCAGGCGCTCAGGTTCAACGATGATGGCGATTCAAACAACGCCGTCGGCTCTTACGCGCTCCAGAACAATAGTAGTTCCCAGAACAACGCGATCGGTGCTTTTGCGCTGCAAAATAATACCAGCGGTAGTTCAAACGTTGCCATTGGTGACTCAGCATTCCTGAACAGTACGACCGGCTCATACGGTACAATCATCGGCTGGCAAGCGGGAGCAGGCACCGGCGTCAATGGTGACGATGATATTTATATCGGTGCCACCTCTGGTCCTGCTAGCGGTAGCGAAGACGGCACCATCCGCATCGGCGACCCTGCGCATGTCTCGGATTGCTATATCGCCGGTATCTCCGGCGCGACATCGACGGGTGGCGTACCTGTCCTGGTCAATGGCAATGGCAAACTCGGCACTGCGCCTGCGGGTTCGCCTCTTTCTATGGACAACTTGCTCAAGCAGCAGCAGCTCGTGCAGCAATTGAATGCCACGACTGAAAAACAAGCGGCCAGGATTGCCTTGCAGGAAGCGCAAATTAAGTCGCTGACCGCCAGCCTCAGAGAGCAAGCCGCGCAAATTCAAAAAGTGAGCGCTCAGCTTGAAATGATCAAGCCAGCGCCGCAAATGGTCGAAAATCGATAAACTGTTTACCAGGGGCGCTGACAGAGAAGTCAGCGCTTCCTGAAAACAGTTCAAACAAGCAGCTCCGAGCCCGGAGCGCGCCATGTGGCGGAGGTTACGGGAAGAGGCTCGTCAGCGCGACCGGCGATCCGTGTTCACAAGCCCGGCGATTAGCATTTTGGAACTCGGAGCTCTGCGCCACCGGGAAGGCGAGATGCTCCTTAAAAAAATTCTAAAAAAAGTATTGACATTTATAGGCAAAATTCAGTATGAACGCGGGTGGCTGCAAAACAGACAAAGGACTTTTGCCCGGTAGGGTTCTTTGTCTGTTTGGAGCCCAGTGACCAAAACACAAAATAAACACGACCGGGAAAGAGAAAGAACAGATCCCATGTATTCAACGATTCAAAAGTTAGTCTCATGCGGACGAGATCCGGCTCGCCCACTTCCTTTATTGCGCGGGTTCC
>QHMS01000198.1 GCA_003217895.1 Verrucomicrobiota bacterium | reverse complement strand
GCTTCTGCCCGGGTGGCAAAGCCTTCGCTGTGGATTAGGAGCCACGGAACTCCGTGTTTGGTCGCCTTAGACTCGCCAGCATTATAGCGTCGAATGCGATCAGTCAGATTCTCACAAGAGCCAACGTAGCGCCGCCCGGTTTTCTGGCTGCGCAAGACGTAACAATAGAACATTTCTCGATGTCAGTGATTCACATCGGGCTGGTGGGATTTGAACCCACGGCCTCCTGGTCCCGAACCAGGCGCTCTACCAAGCTGAGCCACAGCCCGAAATGGATTGGTTAACCTGACATGTCAGTCCAGCGCGCCTCTTACTTCGCGTATTTTGGCGCAGATAGCAAGGAACTCGCGCTGGATCGGCTACTGGCAACGCAAATAATTTGTCACGAAAGCGCCGCTGAAAAGTCCGCCGATCGCACTTTACTCGAAAGTAGTTTGTGCTGTTACGGACGAAATTCATTGACAAAGAGGCGCTTCGCTTGGAAACTCAGCGCTCATTTTTACCATGCTCGCCCCGCAACTTGCCCCGTCCGCCTTTACAAACGGCGTGCCGGTCATTCTTCAATTCCCAACGGAAGCATCCCACCCCGTTCGTTCCTTGCGCCATATGACCACTCAACTTCTTAGTGAAGCAGCCCAGGTGATCCCGAATCAGCAACTTCTGATCAATGTTGTTTCCAAGCGAGTGCGTCAACTTGGCTTGGGACATCGACCGTTGGTGGAAACGACGCCGCGGATGTCGTTGACCGACATTGCGCTCAAGGAGATTATTGCCGGCAAGCTGACTTACGAGTCGCTCGAAGGTTCTTCGGACGGAGCCTAGTCTAGTTCACGCGTTCGCTGGGAGATGGCCTCGCCGAGCGAACTCGTACATATATGGCGAGCGAATCGATTATCAATCGCAAGGCGCTTCGCGATTATCAGATTCTCGAGCGCTACGAAGCGGGCATCGAGCTAAAGGGGAGCGAGGTCAAATCGATCCGAGCAGGCAAGGCGAACATCAGCGATGCGTTCGCGCGAATCGAGAATGGCGAAGCTTTTCTTTATAACGCCGATATCCAGCCATACGAAAAAGCCAGCCACGAAATTCCGGCCGCAAAACGCGTCCGCAAATTGCTGTTGCATCGCCAGGAGATCGACAAGCTCTACGGCGAAACCCAGGTGAAAGGCCGCGGGCTTGTCCTCCTCAAGCTCTATTGGAAAAACGGAAGGGTAAAAGCTGAGCTTGGCGTGGGGCACGGGAAGCTCGCGCATGACAAGCGCGCCGATTTGAAAAAGCGCGCCATCGATCGCGAGACGGCGCGCGAAGTCGCCCGCTTCCACCGCAAACGGGGATAACTGTTTCGAGGCCGTTCTTTGTTCACGGCCGATGGCTGGAAAGCTTTCGTATCTAATTGTAGACGCCTTCAATGACTCTTCGCGTTCTCTTGGCTACAGGCGCCATTATGCTGGTGCTCTGGCTGATCGCGCGCTTCATTCGGAGCGTACGCTACCCGCTGAACGATAAAGTTGTGCTCATCACCGGTGGGTCGCGCGGACTCGGACTCGTGCTCGCCCGCCATATTTGCGCGCGCGGCGGCAACGTTGCGATCATTGCACGCGATCCTGACGAACTGGTGCGTGCAAAGACTGATCTTGTTCCCCGCGGCGGCAAAGTTCTCACGGTTGAATGCGATCTGCTCGATGCCGGACAAACTCAGTTGGCTGTTCGAAAGATCATCGATCGCTTTGGCAAAATCGATGTCTTGATCAACAACGCCGGCATTATCGAAGTAGGCCCCCTTGAGCATATGACGCCAGAGGATTTCGACCGGGCCATGCGACTGCATTTCTGGGCGCCATTCGAATTGATTTCACAAATCGTTCCAGAAATGCGCATCTGGGGCGGGGGACGCATCGTCAATATTTCTTCCATTGGCGGCAAGATTGCGGTGCCGCATATGGCGCCCTACAGCGCGAGCAAATTTGCGCTGACCGGTCTCTCTGACGCACTTCGCGCTGAGCTGGCGCGCGATAACATTTATGTGACAACTGTCGCGCCGGGAATGATGCGCACCGGCTCGCACGTAAACGCAAAGTTCAAGGGCAAGCACGACAGCGAGTTTGCCTGGTTCGCTGCTTCCGCCGGCGCGCCGCTTCTCTCCATGAACGCCAATCGCGCTGCGAGAAAAATTCTCGCTGCCTGCCGTCGCGGTCAGCCGTCGCTCACCCTTACATTTGCTGCGCGGCTTCAAGTCGTCGCCAACGCTTTGTTTCCGAATCTCACCGGTTACGCCATGCAACTGGCGAACCGGTTCTTGCCGGAGTCGTCGGGTGTTGAAGGAAACCCGTCGCGCTCCGGTTACGAAGTGCGCCATTTGATTCCCGATTGGCTAATGCGAGCAGCTGACAAAGCGACCACGCGCAATAACCAGACAAAAAGCAAATAGTTGTCGTCACGATCGCTCGATCGCAGCGAATGTAGTTAAGCGTTGGACGTTGGAGGTTCAGCGTTGGACGTTTGTTTGTGATGCCTAAGCGCCTCTTCGTTGCGATCGACCTACCGGAGTCCACGCGCCAACTTCTCGCAAACATTGATCCGCACATTCGCGGCGTCCGGTGGATTGACGCGGCTCAAATGCACCTGACGCTCGCTTTCTTCGGAGATGTTGCAGAAATCATCGATTCGGCGCTGCGCGAGAAACTCAACACAATCGAGTTCGGCGCGTTTTTTTTACCCATTACTGGCGTCGGAACGTTCTCCGCTAAAGGCGCTCCGAAAATTATCTGGATCGGCGTTGGCAAGGCGCATCCACATCTGTTTCAAATCCACAAGCGCGTGCACGAAGCTGCGCTCGCCGCTGGATTGGAGCCAGAGCTTCGTCCCTGGCATCCGCATATCACGATTGCGCGCTGCGGGGACGTTGCGCCGCAATCGCTTCGGAGATTTTTGCGATCGAACGCTGAGCTTGATGCCGGAATGATACGCGTGGAAGCTTTCCATCTTTATTCCAGCAAACTAACGACTGCAGGACCAATCCATACGCACGAGCTAACCGTTAGCTATAGCGGCGGTCTGTGACCGCCGAATGCAACATCGCCGGCGTCCGCCGCGGTGGACCTCCTACAATCCTTTGCTGGAGAGCGGCGCCGCCACGTGTTCAAGCGGGAGGCGTTCTGCGGGTACGCCAATCCACGCCTCGGTGATTGCCCCGAAAATCATCAATGCCGCGGCCAGCAAATATCCCGTAAACAGCGCTGTGATCGATCCCGTGCCGATGATCCATCCAAAGAGAAGTGGCGCGCCAACGCCACCGGCGAGCGTTCCGATTGCATAGGAAATTGCGATCGCCACCGCGCGGATTTCCAGCGGAAAAATTTCGCTTACCGTTAAATACGCCGAGCTCGCCGCCGCGGACGCGATGAAAAAAATAATCGTCCACGCAAGCGTCTGTGTTTGCGCTGTGAGCAAGCCTGCGTGAAAAAGCCAGCCAGTCAGCGCGAGTAAAATGCCTGCGAGCCCATACGTAAGAGTAATCATTTGCTTGCGTCCGATCGTGTCGAAGAGATGTCCTAGAAGTAATGGCCCGAGCACATTTCCTAGCGCAAACGGAAGGAGATAGCCGCCCACACTTTGCTCGGGCACGCTGTAGAACCGCATCAGAACGAGGGCGTAAGTGAAAAAGATCGCGTTGTAAAAAAATGCCTGCGTTGACATGAGCACGAAACCGAGGAATGAGCGCCGGCGATGTTCGTGTGCGATCGCGGCCCAAATTTCCTGCCACGGCGTATGCGTGCGCGTGCGAACGCGTGTAGGCCAGATCTCACTGTAGCGGCGGTCTGTGACCGCTGAAATGTTTGACCGCCCAATTTTTCGTTCTACTTCAGCCACGATCTCTTCCGCCTCCCGATTCCGCCCATGAATCATCAACCAGCGCGGACTCTCAGGGATCCAGCGCCGAAAGAAAATGACGATGAGCCCCAGCGTCGCGCCGATTCCAAACGCGCAGCGCCATCCCAGCCAGGTCGGCATATAGCGCGGATCAAGCAGCACCAGCGTTGCTGCTGCTCCCATCGCCGCGCCGAGCCAGTATGAGCCATTGATGATTAAATCCACGCGGCCGCGCACACGCGCCGGAATCAGTTCGTCAATAGCGGAGTTGATCGCTGCGTACTCACCGCCGATGCCCGCGCCCGTCACCGCGCGAAAAAATGCGTAACTCCAGAAGTTCCAGGAAAAAGCGGACAGCGCCGTTCCGATGAGATACACCGCGACTGTAATGAAGAATAATTTCTTGCGGCCAAACCGATCGGCCCCGTAACCGAATAGTAGCGCACCGAGCACTGCACCCGCGAGATAGCACGTCGCGGTCGCGCCGACGCGAGCAGGCGTTAATCCCAGCGTTTCGGGGCGCGTTAAAATTCCGGCCAGCGCCCCGGCCAGGGTAACCTCCAGACCATCGAGAATCCAGGTTGCGCCTAACGAGACAACGATCAACCAATGCCACTGGCTCCACGGCAGCGAATCTAACCGCGCCGGCACGTACGATTCGATCGTTTCGTCCTTTGCCACTGTGCCCGGTCTTTCGTGCAAAAAAACGCACGACGCAAAAATACAATTTAAAGTTGCGTTGTAGCCACGGCGCTGTGTGCGCCGTTTGTACACAGGGAAAATACCTATGTTCCGCTTGCAGCGATGACGCGCTCCAAATATTCCAGCGCTTTGTCGTAACTCTTGCGCTGGAGATAATGCGCTAGCCGAGGATCCACCGGCCGCGGAAGCTCTTCCTGCAGCTTTTCGATCTTTTCAGAGACTGCGCGCAATCGCGCGACGTGTTTTGTCTCGTTGTGCCGGCTTTGTTCATCTCGAATCGCTGCGAGACGTTCTCGCAAAGCCTGCGCCAAATTAGCAGCTGCAGATTCCATTACTCATTCAGCGGCGATCGGCCTCGGAGAGTAGCTGTCGTTTCGCTTCAAGCCAATCGGACTCGGCGTCACCCGGGAGCGCAAATCTGCGGCGTCGCTCGGAAATGAAATACGCGCGCAAACGAACTTGTT
>QHMS01000197.1 GCA_003217895.1 Verrucomicrobiota bacterium | reverse complement strand
CCCATCAGCGATCCGGGAATGCATAGAGAAGAATTGTCAGATGGATTCGGATGGCGCATGGAGAACAAAAAGCGGAGAGAAAATTCGCGCCATCATCGCAGTTCATTTGTTCGGGCTATGCTGTGACATGGCAGCGCTCCATGAAATTTCGAAACGCTTCCAGCTTGATCTGATCGAGGACGCGGCACAGGCGCTTGGGGCGGAGTCTCCGTTTAGAGGAAGAACCACCAAAGCCGGGACAATGGGCGAAGTCGGTTTCTTTAGCTTTTATCCTTCGAAAAATCTCGGAGCTGCTGGTGACGCAGGGATGATCCTCTGCCGCGATGAACCGATGGCGGACAAATTGCGGGCGATTCGCAACCACGGAATGTCTGCCCGCGGTAGCCTCGGCGCAGGCGGGGAGCTGCGCTATTTTCACCATGTCATCGGAGGCAATTTTCGCTTGGACGAAATCCAGGCTGCAATTCTGAGCGTTAAGCTTCCATTTTTGGAAAAGTGGGCGGCGGACCGGCGAGCAGCGGCGGATTTTTATCGCGCAGAATTCGTCCGCGCGGAATTGACAGCGAGAATCGTTCTACCGGCCGAGCCTTACCGCGATCGCGGCCTAATGAATCATCACGTCTATCACCAATATGTTATCCGCGCGCCAATGCGCGATGCGTTGCGTGAGCACCTGGGCAAACGCGAAATTGAGACCGCCGTTTATTATCCGCTGGGGCTCCATGAACAAGAATGTTTTGCGTATCTCGGCTATAACAAAGGCGATTTCCCCGAGACCGAGCGCGCCGCACGAGAAACGCTGGCGCTGCCTATTTATCCGGAGATTTCACGCGAAGCACAGCGTTATGTGGTTAGGGCAATCGCGGACTTCTACAGCTGAGAGTACATTTGTCATCTCCGGGGGGAGTCGAGCAATTCCTCTAATCAATGACGAATGACCAATGACGAATGACGAAGGAATGATCAAATGACGAAGGCCGAAATAACGACACGCGAATGTACCTTCGTCATTCGTGATTGGTCATTCGTGAGTGTGTCGTCGCGTCCGCCAAACCAGTTGCGAGCCACACCGCGCGAGCCTATATCAATTGCTCGCACTAACGGGTAGGTACCGAAGTGGCCAAACGGGGCAGACTGTAAATCTGCTGGCTTTACGCCTTCGCTGGTTCGAATCCAGCCCTGCCCAAATTACCCTGCCGGAACCGTTATTCGCGAACTCGTCAGTGGCCTCTTCGCTGGCCGCCACCTTCCCGGCGACCACCGTATCCGCCGCCGCCGCCGCCGCCGTAGCCGCGTCCACCGCCTCCGGGCGGTCGCGCTTCTCGCGGACGAGCTTCATTCACGGTCAAGGATCGGCCTTCGATGGAGTGGCCATTGAGTTTCGAAATGGCGTTTTGCGCCTCTTCGTCCGAACCCATGGTGACGAAAGCAAAGCCGCGCGACTTGCCCGTGAATCTGTCCTGCATGAGAGTGACTTCCTGCACAGCGCCAGCCTGTGAGAAAAGCTCCTGCAGTTCGTTCTCTGTGGTGTTGAAGGGAAGATTGCCTACGTATAATTTAGTTCCCATTGAGTTTATTCCGGAAAACGTTACCAGGTCACTGTTCCCGCTTATCGGATTTCAAATCGTCACTGAATAAACTCAACTGACAATCCACCAACTCCCGGGCTTCGTTTTCGTTCGGGCTCACTTGTAAAATGCTTCGAATAGGAAAGCAATAGAAAATCGCGGGGCAATTTTTCCTTCCAACCATGGCCCAATCAAGCAACCCGAATGGAAAAAAGATCAGTGTTCGCGTCGCCGTTGTGGCTGCAGGCGTGGTGAGCCCCTTGGGAGTCGGACTGGCCGAAACAGTTGATTCCTTGTACAAGGCGCGGGATTGCGTGACGCCGGTGACGCGATTTTCGGTCTCGCAATGCCGATGCAAGACCGGTGGTCAAATCCCCGATGACCGCCTGCTTGCCGGCCAGAATGAGGGGCGTCGAAGCCACCGCCTGCATCGCGCGTCGCACATGATGATTCAGGCGCTAAAAGAAGTACTAACGCAGGAACCTCAATTTGAACCCGAATTGACGATAATCGGAACGACCAGCGGCGGCATGTCGTATGGCGAACATTACTACCGATCAATATGCCAAGCCGGAGACCTGCGGCATGCGCCGACGTGGATCGCAAATTACCCCGCGCAAAAGCCCGTGATCGACGCCCAGGAAGCCTTTGGAATTTCCGCGCCGTGCCAAATAATCGCAAACGCGTGTGCCTCAGGCACGAATGCCATCGGTCATGCATTCGAATGCGTGCGATCGGGTCGTTACCAGCGGGTGTTGGCAGGAGGCTATGATGCACTGTCGGAAATGGTTTTCGTAGGCTTCGATTCGCTCCAAGCTTCAACGCCAGAGAAGTGCCGGCCATTTGACCGACATCGCACTGGCATGGTGTTAGGAGAGGCTGCCGCGATTCTGGCGTTAGAAAATCTCGAGAGCGCTCAGCAGCGTCGCGCGCCTGTCCTGGCAGAGATTATCGGCTACGGCATTTCCACGGATAATTTTCACATCACACAGCCGGATCCTTCCGGTATTGGACCGCGACAGGCAATGGAGCGGGCTCTGCAGAGCGGGGGCATATCAGCGGCGGAAGTCGATTACATCAATGCGCACGGTACAGCCACCGTATTTAATGACGCAGCCGAGGGAAAGGCAATCAGCGCGGTTTTTAACGGCGTGCCGGTGAGCTCGACCAAAAGCATGATGGGTCATTCGCTGGGAGCAGCGGGTGCCGTCGAAGCGGTCTTCTGTTTGCTCGCGCTTCAGCACCAATTTCTCCCATCCAACATCAATTTCACCGCTTCAGACGACGATCTCGATCTAAACATCGTCGGGAACGAAACGCGACCGGCTGTTCTGCGCACCGCGCTTTCAAATTCCTTTGGCTTCGGCGGCACTAATGCTTCAATTCTGATGCGCAGCTTTAAAGAATGAGTCTGGCGATCGCCGGCATGGGGTGGGTCACACCTCTCGGAAGCGGCGTTGATTCAGTCTGGGAGCGATTACTTCACGGCGATGAGGCATCCACGACAACGATTTCCGAAGAGTTCGGTGATCGGTCTTACAACGTCTTCCGTGTACCGGAATTGGCATTGAGAGGCACCGCGCATCCGCGTCTCCGCCGTGCCAGTGCGATTTCGCGATTTGCCGCGGCGGCGGGTTTGGAGGCTTTGCGGGCTGCGAACGTGAAGCTTGATGCGCAGCATGCTGAACGCACTGTGCTTATCTTCGCCATCTCAAATGGCGGCGTGATCTACACGAAACGGTTTTATCGCGACATCGTGAATGAAGGCGCGCAATCGGCCAGTCCGCTTTTATTTCCAGAAACAGTGTTCAACGCGCCGGCCAGCCATCTCGCCGCCATTCTCGGTATCAGCGGCGCGACGTACACTCTGGTCGGCGATGGAGCGGTAGGCCTTTTGGCGATAAAAATGGCCGAAGACCTCATGGCGAACGAGGCGATTGACCATTGCCTGGTCGTTGGGACGGAAGAAATCGATTGGTTGTTATGCGACGCTTATCGGCGATGGCGGTTACTTCGTGCAGCGCCTCCAATTGAGCCTTTCAGCAGACAGAAGCTTGGAATGATTTTGAGCGAAGGCGCAGGCGCAATCGTTCTCGCACGAGACGGCCCGCTCACAATCGAATGCGCGCATCCCGGCGGATATTTCGCGAAGCGTGCTGAAGCGGTGGAAATTTTGAAGCGGATTCTGTGCGATCTTGGTCAAAGCGAAATCGATTTTGTAGTCTCGAGCGCGAACGGCACGTTTGTCGATGAAGCAGAATGCCGAGCGCTTAAGGCGGGCGATCCAAATGCATTTGTTTACACGGCCAAACCCGCCTTGGGAGAAAGCGTTGGTGCCGCGGGATTGTGGCAAGTCATCCTGGCGGCCCAGGCCTTGCGTTCTGCAGAGCTTCCGCCTGTCCTTCACGCGGGCGCACCTGTTTCCTTGCGCCTTCCGCGTTCCCGCACGCCCATAGCAGGAGCGCGCTGCGCAATCGTTTTGAGCTGCGGGCTCAATCAGCAGGTAGCAGGCTTGCGCCTGGCAATTCGGTGATAATCGGTCCAGTTGCACAGGTTGACGAAACACGTCTCTACCGCGACGCTCGATTAGTCCCGCAGGCGCGGCATAGTTCTCACGCATGGCCATTGAAGTAAAAATTCCCGCTGTTGGTGAATCCATCACCAGCGGTGTCGTCTCCGCCTGGCACAAGAAGTCCGGCGAGTTCGTGAATGAAGGCGAAACCCTCTTTACGCTCGAGACGGACAAGGTTTCCACAGAGATCGTCGCGGACAAAGCCGGCGTGCTCGAAACCAAAGTGCCCGAAGGCCAGGAGGTGAAGATCGGGGAAGTGGTTGCAACAATCGATGATTCAAAGCAGCGACCGGAAGAAAAGAAAGTTCCCGAGGAAAAGAAGGCTGAAAAGCCTCCGGAGAAAAAGAAAGCGCCTGAGGAAAAAGAGAAACAACCGGAGGCTGCGGAAAAAACTGTAGAACAAAGGGAAAAGGCACCGCCAGAAAAAGAAAAACCTCTCTCACCCGCCGTTCGCCGTCTTGTCGAAGAAGAAAGACTGGCACCGGCGAAAATTTCCGGTACCGGCCAAGACGGTCGTCTGACTAAGGCTGACGTGTTAGCCGCTGTGGAAGGACGCGGCAAAACGAGACCTGTAGGAGAAGCTGTTAGCAGGGCGGCAGCGCCGTCCGCTATAGACGTTCAACCGTCCGGAGATGGCCGGGTCATCCGGAAGAAAATGTCGCCGTTGCGCCGCAAAATTGCGCAGCAGCTGGTAATGTCGCAGCAAACTACCGCCACTCTCACCACATTCAACGAATGCGACATGAGCGCTGTGCAGGAATTACGCCGGAACAAGCAAGAGGAGTTCACGAAAAAGAACGGGATCAAACTCGGTCTGATGTCGTTCTTTGTGAAAGCGTGCGTAGAAGCGCTCAAAACAGTGCCAGTCGTGAATGGCCGCATCGAAGACGACGATTTCATCCAAAACAATTTCTACGACATCGGAGTGGCCGTCGGCACCGAGCGCGGACTGGTTGTGCCGGTGCTACATGACGCAGACAAGAAAAGTTTTGGCGAGCTAGAACAAGCCATCGCTGATTTCGCCGCGAGAGCGCGTGACGGGAAATTGAAGATTGAAGATTTGCAGGGCGGCACATTCACGATCACAAACGGCGGCGTGTACGGGTCGCTCTTCGCGACGCCAATTTTGAACCCGCCACAGAGCGGCATTCTCGGCATGCACAAAATCATGCCACGCCCGATTGCGGTGGACGGAAAAGTGGAAGTTCGCCCGATGATGTATCTCGCTCTGAGCTACGATCACCGCGCGATCGATGGCAAAGAAGCCGTCACATTCCTCATTAAAGTGAAGGAATGCATCGAGGATCCGAAAAAACTCCCGCTGGATTTTTAACTTCTGTCATGTCGAGCGAAGTCGAGACATCCCGAAGAGTTACCCTTGAGTGCTGCAACGGGATTCCTCGACTGCGCTCGGAATGACTGCGTAGCATATGGAAAAATTTGATGTTGTTATCATCGGCTCCGGTCCTGG
>QHMS01000196.1 GCA_003217895.1 Verrucomicrobiota bacterium | reverse complement strand
AAAACATTAACTTACGAACAAGAACTCGCTGGATTGGAGCGTGCAGCGAAGAATGCGCTGCTGCGACGGCTCGTTACCGCACACATCCTAGCAACGGGTTCAACACACACTTATTTTTCTGAAGAGGCCGGCGCTGCCCAAGCGCGAGCGAGGCGCTGGCTGGAAGTGATCAAAGCTGCCAAACTATCACGCGTTGAAGATGCCGAATACCTCGGCTGGATTGGCTACATGCGCGGCGATTACGCCGATGCCGGGCGTTGGCTCAAGCTCTCCAGCGGCACCACGCCCGCCGCACTATGGCTCAAAGCTAAACTCGAGCGGCGTGAGGGCCATCTTGCCGAAGCTGCTAAGGCGATGGCAGAGGCATGGAAGACATTGCGCGATGAGCATGCTTACACCGGCTGGGCAGGAAGATCGCGAGTCAGCGACTACTACTCAGGTGGTGACGACTTTGAATATGTCTATCGCGGAGAGGCACCTTCATGGAGTCTCAGCCAAGAAGCCAGCGGTGATTTCGCCGCTCTCTACTTGCAGCGGGCCGATTTCGTTCAGGCACTGGACATCTTTTTTAAAGCCGATCTGTGGAACGATGCAGCGTACGTCGCGGAGCGTGTATTAACGACAACTGAGCTTAAGCGCTACGTCGACCAACTCCCCGCCAAAACGGTCTCGCCGACCCCCGTGATGGCATACACGTTTGGTTGGCAAGATAAGATACCCGCCACCGGAAAATTGCGCTACTTACTCGGTCGTCGTCTCGTCCGTGAACATCGTTACAATGATGCGACGCCGTATCTGCAACCACCTTTTGACCAAATTCTTCGCCGTTACGTCGACTCTTTGCGAGCCGGTGAGAACGAAGCATTGACGAAGCGCGACCGTGCGTTGGCTTTGTTCCGCGCTGCTTGGATTGCACGTTACGACGGGATGGAAATCATGGGAACTGAAATGGCGCCCGATGGGTTCACGGAAGCTGGCGACTTCCCGGTGCCCGACCTTGCGGCGCAACGCGTCAGCGGAAAAGCCGAGCAAATGACATACGCCGGAGAAAAGAAGATTCCGTCGGTTCTCAGAGCAACACGTGACGAAACGAAACGGGTTGCGAAGAGCGGAGCGTCTCCAGATGTTCGATTCCATTACCGGCTGATCGCGGGCGCGCTCGCCATCAAGGCCGCCGCGCTTCTCTCTGACAACTCCGAAGAACTCCCAGATGTTATCAACATGGCCGGGCGTTGGACGAAGGAGCAAGACGAAAAAGTCGCGGATAGATATTTCAATCTACTCGAGAAACGCGCTGCTCAGACAGATATAGGTCGTGCTGCGATCGCTCGCCGATGGTTTGTCGATATGAACGGCCCTTGGAGCACGAAGCTGGATCTCGACGAAAAACAGATGAAAAAAGAACTTGGGCTACGCGATCCTTACGAGGAGTACCTGCAGCAGCAACAAAGTCCGACGCCCACTCCCCCGTCTGCTCCTTAAGCAGAAGGTTTAGCGGGTTGGCGGTCAGCGCCCTACCAGATTTCTGACCTTCGACCTCTGATTTCCGCTGAGGACAGCGGACGCAACAACTTAGTCCCATCCAATCTGGCGGCCTTTGTTTTGTTCCTCCAGCCAAGCCATCAGTGGCTTGAAGTAATCCATCATCGCGCGCGTGGAGATGTCTTCGCCGGTGGCTTCCTTTAAAACTTTGCGCCAATCTTCGGTGCCGCCTTTTTTTAAAATGTTATTCAACCACGTGCCGACTTCCTTGTTGTTGGCGTAATTACATGATTGCGGCGGTTGATGCAGAATTTTGCGCGCGATGTAGTCGTGCAACTGAAACTTGAACACGGTCGCGAACGCGTAGTTGTAATAGTAAGCGGGCGTATCGTTGATGTGCGTCTTGGTGGCGGCATCGCAAAATTCTTCGCCCCGTGGCGACGGCGGTTCGATTCCTTGAAAATCGGAAACGTATTTCCACCAGCGCGCGTTCCATTGGTCTGCCGGGAGATTATGCGCGTAGATGTCGGCCTCCCAATGCGGCATCACGCCGCACGAGAAATAAATGAATGGAACTGAGCGGGCCAGCGCGTCATCCAAGAGGAACGCTGTCTTATCCGCATCGAATTCGAGAGGCAACACGCCGCGCGATTCCAGATATGGCACCTGACTGGACGCGAGCGCGATTAATTCGCCGACGCCTTCGTGAAATCCTGGCGCCGCGCCGAGCCGCAACAAATATGGAACCTCTGGCCGCGTGTAAGCTTTGAAGTAATAACCGTGACCGAGCTCGTGATGCGCAGTGAAAAACCAACGCGCATTCGGTTCGATGCTTTGCAGCGAACGAATGTCGTTCTCAAGATCCACATGCCAGCAGGAGGCGTGTGTGTTCTTCTTGCGCTTCTCGTTAGGCGGCACTGGATACAAATCTGATTTTTCCCAGAAACTTTGCGGCAACGGCGAGAACCCGAGCCCGGTGTAAAATTGCTCGGCAGTCTTGATGATCCATTCCGGTTTTCGACCTTCGAAGTATTTGTCGATGTTGGCCGCTTCAACAAGGCCAGGCCATTCCTGCGCCCAGCGGTTGTTAATCCAGTGCGCCGGAATTTTCTTCGGCACTGGCTGATGATATTTCTCCGCGAGCTTGTATTTCGCCCAGGTATGCAGTTGCAAATAGAGCGGGCGCAGAGTGGTCATCCAATTCTCCAGCATCTTGAGCATTTCATCCGTGGTCATTCCGTAAGCGGCGACTTCGAGCGCGAAGTAATCGGGATACTTCATTTCTTTTGCGACGCCGTTCCGCAGATCACGGAGAACAACGAGGTTGTCCTTGAGCGCGGGGCCGATCTCTTTGGACGCTTCCCACACTGCTTTGCGCTCAGCCAAGTCAGTACCCTTCTCTAATTTGTCGTCGATTTGGTTGGCAGTAGTTTTCTGTCCATTGAGTTTGAATTGAAACCCATTCATGAGCGATGCCTGCTTCGTCTCGGCGGCAACGCGTTTCGCCACAAGATCGGGATTCGTCATCGGTCCTTCGGCCGCATTCAGAAGAAGCTGTTTCAATTGCCGTACGGTCAGTTCGCTGAGTTCTTTTTCGTGCGTGAGCAACTCGCGCGCTTGATTGATGATCGCTGGGTTCCCGTTAAACGCTGCGTAAGCTTTGCCGCTGGCTTCAGCTGCAGCGTCATGCTCGGGCGTCACATTGGTCACGGCGAGCCACTGCGCTTCGCTGTTCACGCGATAAAGCGCCTGATATCCCGCGTTCGCGAGCGAAAGAAAACGATCCGCCCGTTCCTGGATGGGGGATTTTGTTTCAGCGAAAGCTGAAGAAATCAACGCAATCAACAGCAAAAGAACCGACGAGGTACGGCGATGCATGACCGGACGTTAGTTGCAAGCCTTGTTACCGCGCAAGCGCTGCTAGGTTAATTTGCGCTCAGTCGTTCCGGGTTTCGGATGTTTGTACGACAGCCACAAAAACAGGAATCCGACAATCGGAATCACGATGCCCATTGGCAGAACCACTCCCACATTACCCGGCGAGAAATTACGCGCTACGATCATCTGGTAAATGTGCCCGGCAGCTGCTCCCCACCCGAAAGCAGCAGGCGGAATCAGTGTCGCGAATCGAAATGGCAAGCTCGCTTTGAATGCAATCACTCCTGCAATGCCTACACCGAGACTTGCGAATCCTACCTCAGCTTGAAACGGGCTGTTTGGCCAACCAATGAATTCTGCAGAAAAATCTCCGAAGAAAACATGAGACACGAAGTTCACAAGATTGTTGATGCCTATCGTAAACAGCAAGTAGTAAGAGAACAATGCTTCGGCAATTACGTTAATTGTCAGCGGTTTTGGTTTGCTGATCAGCGATATCAACCCGGCAAGTACACCAATGATCAGGAAGCTCATGAAGTAGTTGGCGATAAAGAAAACTAAAAGCGCAGACAGTTTTGAGTCATCCATGCGGCTGATGGTAGCTGCATTGCGACGAAGGTGTTAAGCACAAACAGCGCGGGGTCGGTTTCAAATGCCGACTGATCATCAAACCTGAGCGGCAGTGCTTCCGTGCTGCCTTGATGATGAAATTAGGATGCGCGGAATTCCTCGTCGCGTTCGAGCGCCATTTCAGCTTTAAGACTCTCCAGGTCGCGACCGATGCTCGCAACAGCACTTAGCTTGCCGCGGGAACGGAAAAAGATCGACGCGTCTTTCGCTTTCAAATCTCCCGAAACACTCACCTCATCATCGCCGCTGCCGTGACCGACGTATCGAATATGCAGATCGAAATGATTGCTCCAGAAAAATGGCGGCACGGTAAAACGCTCACGCGCGCCCAGAATATTGCGTGCCGCTGTCTGGCCCTGGCGCTCGGCCACTACCCAGTGCTCGACGCGTATGCGGCCCGCACGCGGATCGGGCCAGCTGGCGATGTCGCCGGCGGCAAAAATTCCCGGCATGTTCGTTTCCAAAAATTCGTTGACCAAAACGCCGTTGTCAGTCGCGATCCCTGCTTTTTCAGCAAGCGCAGTGTTTGGGCGTACGCCGATTCCAATGACCACCAAGTCGCAATCCAAGATTGTTCCGTCATCGAGCTGCACGTGTCGGTCTTGTATAAGCGCCGGCGTTCGTCCGAGATAAAATTTTACGCCGTGCGCCTCGTGAGTTTCGCGAATCAAGTTGCCGAGTTCGCGGCCGAAAATTTTTTCTAGCGGCAGCGATTCTTTTCCGACGACTGCGACTTCGAGTTTTCGCTCGCGCAAGGACGCCGCCACTTCCAGGCCGATGAAGCTTGCGCCAATGACAACCGCTCGCTTCGCATTTTCCGCCTTCGCGATGATGCGCCGGCTGTCAGCGAGAGTTCGCAAATAACAAACGTGCGGGAGGTTATCGCCCGGAATTGAGAGGCGAGCCGCCTCGGCGCCAGTCGCCAACAGCAGTGCGCCGTAGCCTAACGAGCGGCCATCGGAGAGAGTCACCTGTTTCGCTTTTGGATCGATCGCGGTGACAGATGTGTTCGTGAGCGTGTCGATCTTTCGTCCGCGATAAAAGTCTGCCGAACGCAACGGGATCCACTCTTCGGGCGCGGTGCCTGCAAGATAATCTTTGGAAAGATTCGGGCGATCGTACGGCAAAAATTCGTCAGCACCAATCATCGTGACCGGCCCGTCATAACCGTCGCGGCGCAACATTTCCGCC
>QHMS01000195.1 GCA_003217895.1 Verrucomicrobiota bacterium | reverse complement strand
TATATCCGGTCGCGGCCGAACAAAAATTCGATTTGCTCATGGCGCTTTTGGAGCGAACAAATTTCGACAGCGTATTGATTTTTTGCAGGACGAAAGTAAACGCGGACCGCGTGGCGCATTCTCTCAAGCATGCAAAGCACGCGGTGGCCGTGTTACATTCCAACCGCACCCAGCGGGAACGCATCGAGGCGTTGGATGGCTTCAAGAGCGGCAAATACGAAGTGATGGTCGCGACTGATATCGCGTCACGCGGGCTCGATATTGCCGGTGTGAGTCACGTGATCAACTACGATGTGCCTGAGCATCCGGAAGATTATGTGCATCGCATCGGGCGCACCGGTCGGGCGCAAAATGTGGGCGACGCCTTCACACTCATGAGCGGTCAGGAACTGTCCGCGTTGCAGGCGATCGAACATTTTATCGGCCAGAAAATTCCGCGACTGAAGCTGGAGAACTTTCCTTACCTGTACACGGCGCTGTTTGAACCGGAACCAGCGGCTGCTGGCAGGCGCGCCATCGGCGGCGGCAGAAGGCATCGCGGTTATTCCTTTGGTCGAAGACGATGAAGCTGTAGCCAGGATCGGTGATCCGGCCGGGACTGTAGCCGGGATCGGTGATCCCGGCCGGGACGCAAGGTGGGATTACAAGATTCAGCCTCGCCGGCATCACCGATGGCAGCTACAGGGAGGCGAATGCATAAG
>QHMS01000194.1 GCA_003217895.1 Verrucomicrobiota bacterium | reverse complement strand
GCGTCAAAAGAAGTTGCAGCAATACTGATCGACGAGTGGCGGAATGCTCATGATCGCCATGGCTGGGCGATCGGGCGCTATGTCGTCATGCCCAACCATGTGCATTTCTTTTGTTCAGCAGAGCTGGGTGCTAGAACGCTGCCCGTATTTCTTCAGGCGTGGAAGCAGTGGACTAGTAAGCGGATAACGCGCGAGCTTAACTTATCCGGAACTGTCTGGCAGGAAGAGTTCTTCGACCATGTCTTGCGCTCAAGCGAGAGCTACAGCCAGAAGTGGGATTACGTAAAGGAGAATCCAGTGCAGGCCGACTTGGTTAAAAAGTCTGATGAATGGCCGTGGCAGGGCGAAGTCGAATCGCTAATGTTGTAGCCGACCAGTTTGAATCTTACGATCAACCTGTTTCCCTGCCGGGATCACCGATCCCGGCTACAACGCGCGCCAAATCGCTCGATTTGTATGCGAGATGGGTTTTAATAACGGCCTTATGTCTGAAGGAAAAATTGCGCCTGACTCGCAGGAGGAATTCGACGAGCTGCAAAAAAAATTGGTGCCGCTGTGGAAATCGATCGAGCACCTCAACCAGGACCCACAAACCGTCGTGGTCGTGCCCTCGATGTCCATCGATGATGCGATCAGCTCCGGCGCGGTGATGCAGGCTTATGAAGAACGATTTCTGTTTTTGTTGCTCCTGCTGCGTCAGCCGCGGGCGCGGCTGATCTATGTGACTTCGCAAACGATTCTGCCCAACATCATCGACTATTACCTCGATCTTCTGCCCGGAGTTATCTCTAGTCACGCGCGGCAGCGGTTGTTCCTGCCGTCACCCATGGACGGTTCGGTGCGTCCACTGAGCGACAAACTCCTGGCGCGGCCACAGCTCATCGAACGCATTCGTTCTTTAATTATGGATCCCGATCGCGCGCACCTTGTACCGTTCAACACAACCAGGCGCGAGAAAGAACTCGCGTTGCGGCTTGGCATCCCGATGTACGGCGCCGATCCGAAGTTTTTCTCTCTGGGCACGAAAAGCGGCTGCCGGAAGATTTTCACGGAAGAAAATGTGCCGCATCCTTTGGGCCATGAGGACATCGGCAGCGAGGAAGACCTGCTAGACGCTATCACGCAGATGCGGGCGAGAAAGCCCTCGATCGAGCAGGTCATGGTAAAACTTAACGAAGGCGTCTCGGGCGAGGGGAATGCCATTGTCGATCTAAGGGGGCTTCCTCCTGTAGCCGGCATCGATGATGCCAGCCGGCCGGGATCACCGATGCCGGCTACAACGGAAAAGGCTATGTTAAAGGAACGGCTCGGTGCGATGCAGTTCGAGTCAGAGGGCGTTACCTACGAGAGTTACATGAAGAAGCTGCAAGAGCGAAGGGCAGTCGTCGAGGAGCGCATCGTGGGAGAAGAGTTCAGGAGTCCTAGTGTGCAGCTTCGCATTACGCCTTTGGGCAGAGTCGAATTGTTATCCACGCATGACCAGCTTCTGGGCGGGCCATCCGGCCAAAGCTATCTCGGCTGTGTGTTCCCTGCCGACACCGGCTATGCCGCGCTGATTACCCGGGAGGCTGCGAAGATCGGTGGGCGTCTGGCGAAAGAAGGAGTCATAGGGCGTTTCGCCTTGGATTTTGTCGTGGTGCGCTCCAACGGAAAATGGGAGCCGTATGCCATCGAGATCAATTTGAGAAAGGGCGGGACCACTCATCCATTCTTAACTCTGCAATTTCTTACCGACGGAACCTATGATCCGGACACGGCAATCTTTACAGCGCCGAATGGGCGCCAAAAGTTTTTTGTCGCCAGTGACCACGTCGAGTCGCCGCAGTATCGCACCCTGACTCCGGACGATCTTTTCGATATCGTGGTGCGGAACAATCTGCACTTCGGTCAAACGCGCCAGACAGGCGTGGTCTTTCACATGATGAGTGCCTTGGGCGAGCTTGGGAGAATGGGCTTGACCGCAGTGGGCAATTCACATGAGGAAGCAAAAGCCACCTATGACCGCGCGATCTCTGTACTGAATGAGGAAACAGGCGGCGGCACGCGGCCATAAGACGCCGTTGCGAAACCTTTGAACTGTCACTCGCCCACGGCGTGCCATTTGTGGTTTAACCCTCCGGTTGCGGCGCAGCCGCGCTGCGAAATTGCAGCGAAAAAATCCGAAAAATAGTATTGACATTCTTTCGCGGATTCTGATAAAAACGGCGTTCCACTCTTGGAACCGATAGAAATTAACAATACGGGAAAAGGAAAAGTGGCATCGACACGCTCCGTGGCGTCTAGATGTAAACCACTACTCAACTCAAACTCCATCCAATGAAAAAGAAATCCACTTCAAAATCCGCCTTCTTTAATCTGCGTGTTTTAATCGGCCTGTTTATGGTCCTCGCCGCCGTCTTTGTGGCGCTGCTGGGCTCCGGTTTCACGTTATCTGCAGCTGCCCAAGGCATCATAAAAGCGATGCCAAAAGGTAAGATTATCACCTTTTCCAAAGACCCTCTGGTTCCTGTTGGATTTGACTGTTCCAAAATTCATGAGCTGGGCATCGACAAGCAGGAAAACTTCCGTGCTGGCGCCATCATGATGGCCTGCGGCGAGATGCCCGGTGTTGCGCCTTCTACGACTTCCACTTTTGGTCCCATCGGCCGGTTTTTCCAAAGACTGTTGACACCCCTGGCGTACGGCGGGGCCGACGTCAACCTGATCAACCATCCGGAGACCTTTCCCAATATCACGCAGTCGGAGACATTCACTACGGTTAATCCGGAGAACCCCTTGCAGATTGTGGTGGCCTACAACGATTCGCGTGGCCGCAACGCCAGCCCGATCAATATTTCCGGCGCATCGGTTTCCACCGACGGTGGCACCACTTTTGACCGCCTCACCGGGGCCAACGGTCAAAGCCCCTTCAGTAATACCGAGGGCGACCCGGTTATTCTGTACAACCAGCCAAGCCACACTTGGTTCACCGTGTGGCTGGACGTGGCCTGCGGCGGTCAGGGCCTTGGGGGCTATAAATCCACCACTCCGTGGGATCCGACTAGCTGGACCCACTACTGTGTTTTCAACGAGGCCAATGCCGACCGGGAGTCTGGCTGGGCGGATAACAACCCGGCATCTCCATTCTTTGGGCGGATGTATGTTTCCTGGAACAACTTCAATAATGGTGGGCCCCCCATCTCGGTGGTGCGCTCGACTGATAACGGTCTCACTTGGAGTGCGCCGGTGAACCTGCCTATTCCCGCCGGGGCGGTCTTCGTTCGAGACGTTCAAATCACCGGCGACAGGCTCACGGGCGACGTGTACGTCGCAGGCATGGACGAAAACAGCGGCAATGGCTGCCTTTCCGGCTGCGGGAGCAACCGAAGAAACGTGATGTATCGCTCCACAGACGGCGGTGTTACTTTTACCAACACCTACACTGGGCCCGCCTTCGTCGGCCCTTGCCGCAGTGCTTCGGGTTTCTTCTGCACGATGTACAACAGCCCCGCTTACTGGCGGCACATGGGCTGGGGTGAACCTGCCGCCTACAACCACGTGGTTAGCCTCGTCTATGCGCAAAAAGACGGCAGCGATCCCGGCAACGTTTACTACATCCGTTCCACCGATAGCGGCGTGACCTTCAGTGCTCCTTTCCAATTGAACACGAACACCGATGTTACCAAGGCCCAATGGCAGCCTAACCTTTCGGTCAGTGACTTGGGGATACTCTTAGCCACCTGGTACGACGAGACGCCGCGGACAAGTGCCAGCTGTCAGCCTTCCAGTCCGACCAATCTTTGTTATCAAATGCATTCGCGCAGGTCCAACGACAACGGTGTAACCTGGTTGGCTGACGATACGCTCTCGGACGTAGTCAGCCCGCTGCCGTTGCAACCCGACCCCGGTATCCAACCGCTCTACGTGGGCGACTACGACTACGGCTCGGCGGTACTCAACAAGAACGCGACCTCATGGGTGGACGGGCGCAACCCCATCAACGGCGCATCGCAGCAGGATGCCTACACCGATAGAGAGTTGGGCGCTACGCCTACAGCCAGCCCTACGCCAACCTCTTCGGCCACAGCCAGCCCTTCGCCGACTAACACGCCTACGCCCACACCTTGCGTCGTGCAATATACAATCACTCAGATCGGCGGCAGTATCGTGCCGGGCACCACGGACATCGGCAATCATGGGGATGATACAGTCGTCACCATCCCGTTGCCCTTCTCTTATACCTTGTACGACCAGGCATTCACTTCGATTAATCTGTCGTCCAACGGCAACGCCCAGTTCACGACAATGGACACCACGTTTACCAACCAATGCCTGCCGTGGGCTGCCCACAACTACACGATCTTCCCGTACTGGGACGACCTGTATTTAGTCAACAGCGGGTTTGGGATCTTCACATCGGTAA
>QHMS01000254.1 GCA_003217895.1 Verrucomicrobiota bacterium | reverse complement strand
GGCGCTGGTTAAGGGTTTGCTCGATCAAGACCGAATCGTTTACATCTGCACCAACGCCATGTTTATGCGCAGGAAAATGCGCGACTGGATGGCATCGCAGATCGCCAAACGTCCCGAGTTTGTCGATCAGAAGATCGACGAGTTGATGAAAGCCGGTTTGCTTAGCCAGAAAGATGCCGCTGAAATCCGGAAAGGTCCGAAAGACCCAACCAAGCCTGCGATCGCGCCGAGTAAATGGATGTATTGGAACGTGCACCTCGATGGGCTGGAGCGCATTCACGACCTCATTGTCGAGCGCGAGGGCGTCTTCAAAGAGTGCATTCTCGCAATCAAGATGGCGAAGATTCTCGGCTATCAAGTGGCCACCAACACGACTATTTACAAGGAAACCGATATGCAAGAGGTCGAGCAGATGTTCGATTATCTCTCCGACCTCGGCGTCGATGGCCACACAATTTCCCCCGGCTATGAGTACGACGCCGCGAAGAAAGACATGATCAAACGGCTCAATCTGCGCCCTGAAAATTTTTTCCTCACGCGGTCCATGACAATTCGGAAATTCCGGAAAGTGGAGGAATGGATGAATCGCTACACGTTTCTTGGCACGCCGGTTTATTTTGAATTTCTCGCCGGCAAACGGGATTTGACCTGTTCAGCCTGGGCGATTCCAACGCGAAATATTCGCGGGTGGAAAGGGCCCTGCTATCTAATGACCGACGGGCATTACTCGAGCTACGCGGAATTGCTCGAGAAAACGGAATGGGACAGATACGGCGTCGTGAAGGGCATCGCACGCGACAGCCGTTGCGAGAATTGCATGGTGCACTGCGGTTACGAACCGACCGCCAGCCTTGGCCTGCAAGCGCAGCGTGGCGACACTTGGAAAACGATTAAGTTTAATTTCGGGCGGAAGCCAAAGCCCACCGGCCGAGGCAGCGAAACAGTTGTGTTTAACGGCGTCAGCAGCGGCAACGGGCATCTCACGGGGAAATCCGCTCAAGAGAACGGCGCTACAGCGCACGCCTCTTAGGATCGACATGCCGAACCTGTCGAAGAACCTGATCGTTTTGCCAAGCGCACAGCCCGAGGTCTCGGAATCTTATTCCGCGACAGATCAGGAGATCGCGCGCGCGATCGCACGCGCGCAGGAAAACCTTTTGCGGCAACAGAAACCCGATGGCCACTGGTGTGGCGAGCTCATCGTCGATAGCACGTTATGCTCCGATTACATCCTCTTCATGCACTGGTGCCGTGAAGTGGATGCGCAATTGCAGCGCCGTTGCATTCGTCACATCTTGAAACGGCAACTGCCGGATGGCGGTTGGAATATTTATCACGGCGGTCCGAGCGAGATCAACGCTTCCGTGAAAGCATATTTCGCGCTGAAACTCGCTGGCTGTTCGGCGGACGCGCCGTTTATGCGCGAGGCGCGCGCCAATATTATGCGTCGCGGCGGCATTCCGCAGATGAACACATTCAGCAAGCTTTATCTGGCGCTCCTGGGGCAGTTCCCGTGGAAATATCTCCCGGCGATCCCTGTAGAAATGATCCTCCTGCCAAGCTGGGCGCCGTTTCACATCTACAAGATGTCGTCGTGGAGCCGCGCCATGCTCATGCCGCTGTCGATCATCAACCATTTCAAACCAACTCGCATTTTGCCCGGCGAAAAGCAATTACACGAGCTCTATCCTCTCGGCACCGAGCAAGCCGATTTGCGGTTGCCTCGCAGCGAGAAGTTCTGGACTTGGCGCAATTTCTTTCTGCGAGTGGATGACTGTTTCAAATTCCTGCGGCCGCTTCGGATTCTTCCGCTGCGGCGGCGCGCACTCGAAGAAGCGGAACGATGGATGCTTGAACGGATTGGCGAAGGCAGCGATGGCCTCGCGGCCGTGTATCCAGCGATGCTGAATTGCCTGATTGCTTTACGCGCGCTTGGCTATACCAAAACAAATCCGGTTTATGCCAAGGCGGAGAAAGATTTTGCGGAGCTGTTTGTCGATAACCCGGAAGATTTTCGCATTCAACCCTGTTTGTCTCCCGTTTGGGACACTGCCATCAGCATCATCTCGCTGGCGGAATCCGGCGTTTCGCCCGAGCATCCCGCACTTCAGAAGGCCGTGGATTGGTTGATCGGCAATTCGAGTACAACAATATTTATTATCCAGACACGGACGACACGGGGATGGTGTTGATGGCATTGCGGCTGGTTCAACCGAAAGACCGGCAATCACTCAACGAACTCTTTGATCGCGCGCTTGGCTGGCAGCTTAGTTTCCAATGTCGCGATGGCGGCTGGGGAGCGTTCGACAAAAACGTCACAACTCCCTGGCTGGAAGACATGCCGTTTGCAGATCACAACGCGATCCTAGATCCAACCTGCAGCGATCTGACTGCGCGCACGCTTGAGCTGCTTGGTTATATTGGATTTGATCGAAGCGCCAAGTGCGTCCGAGATGCCATTAAATATCTGATTGACACCCAGAATGAGGATGGCTCGTGGTATGGACGCTGGGGAGTAAATTACATTTACGGTACCTGGCAGGTGCTGCGCGGCTTGCGCGCAATTGGCGAAGATATGACGCAGGACTGGATACTGCGCGGCCGTGATTGGCTTGAGAGCTGTCAAAACAACGATGGCGGTTGGGGGGAGACCTGCGGGACTTACGAAAATCCATCGACCAAAGGCATTGGCGAGAGCACCGCATCGCAAACAGCATGGGCAATCATGGGAATCTGCGCATGCGGCGATCTCGATCGGCCCAGTATTCAGCGAGGATTGCGTTATCTGCTGCGCTCGCAAAACCCGGATGGCTCGTGGGATGAAGAGCAGATTACAGGCACGGGTTTCCCAGGCGTGTTTTATTTGAAATACGACATGTACCGCCAGAATTTTCCGCTGCTCGCCCTTGCGACTTACGTCAATGCTCGCAATGGCCTCACATATCGCCCGGGTTTTTATCGCTGCGATTAGGTAGGGCGCGTCACTCTGTGCGCGCCGGATCAACTGGCGCGAAAAATAAAACCTGTCGCGCTACGTAATTCGATCTAACTGTATAGATTATGGCTTACGAATTACCAAAATTACCTTATGCGTACGATGCTTTGGAACCGCACATCGATGCGAAGACGATGGAAATCCATCATACCAAGCATCACCAAGCTTACATCGACAACGTCAACAAGGCGATCAAAGGCAATGCCGATCTCGAAAAGAAATCGGTAGAAGACTTGATCAGCGATCTCAAATCAGTGCCGGAGGACATTCGCACAGTCGTGCGCAACAACGGCGGCGGGCACGCCAACCATTCCTTCTTCTGGAAAATTATGGGACCGAACGCCGGCGGCGAACCAAAAGGCAAGCTCGCTGATGATATCAAATCAGCATTCGGCAGCTTCGACGAGTTCAAGGAAAAATTTGCCGATGCCGGTGTGAAACGCTTCGGCAGCGGCTGGGCGTGGCTGATTAAGAACAAGAATGGAAAGCTCGAAATTATTTCGACGCCAAATCAAGACAGCCCTTTGATGGATGGCAACACGCCCATCCTCGGCGTGGACGTCTGGGAGCACGCGTATTATCTGAAGTACCAAAACAAACGTGCCGATTATCTTAAGGCTTGGTGGAACGTGGTGAATTGGGACGCGGTGGCAAAGAACTACTGAGAAGCGAGCGAAAACGTTGTAGAGGCGCTTGTGCCAAGCGCCTATCTTTTTACGTTCGGCGTTTGACACAAACGCCGCTACAACGATGGCTTATCTCAACGAAAATTATCTCAAGCTTCAGGCCGGCTATTTGTTCCCGGAAGTCGCACGCCGCGTGCGCGAATTCTGCGAGGCCAATCCTGAAACGACGAAGCGGCTCATCCGCTGCGGCATTGGCGATGTAACCGAGCCGTTACCGCGCGCGGCAGTTGAAGCGATGAAGCGGGCCGTCGAAGAGCTCGGCCATCCCAAAACATTTCGGGGCTATGGTCCGGAGCAGGGCTACGAATTTCTACGGTCAACGATCGCGCAGTGTGACTATCGCGACCGAAATATCGAGATTGCCGACGACGAAATTTTTATCTCCGACGGCTCAAAATGCGATTGCGGTTATATCCTCGATATTCTCGGTGACCAAAACAAGGTGGCCGTCCCCGATCCGGTTTATCCGGTCTATGTGGATACAAACGTGATGGCCGGCCACACCGGCCAATGCAGGAAAGACGGCAGCTATGAAGGGATCGTTTATTTGCCGTGCACGGCGGAAAATAATTTTGTGCCTGACCCACCAAAAGAACATCTCGATCTGGTTTATCTTTGTTTCCCCAATAATCCTACCGGCGCGGTGGCCTCTTGGGCGCAGCTCTCGCGCTGGGTCGATTACGCACGCGAGCATGAGGCGCTTCTGCTATTTGACGCCGCTTACGAGGCGTACATTTCAGATCCAGACATTCCGCATTCAATTTTCCAAATCCCAGGCGCGCGCGAATGCGCGATTGAACTGCGCAGTTTTTCCAAGAACGGAGGGTTCACCGGCGTGCGTTGCGGATTTACGGTGATGCCGAAATCGCTGCTGGCGCGGACGGAGAACGGCCGGCGATTGCCGTTTCATCCGTTTTGGCAGCGGCGCTGGAGCACAAAATCCAACAGCGTGAGTTATCCGGTGCAACGCGGCGCAGAGGCGTTGTATTTACCTGAAGGTCGCAAGCAGGTGCGCGCTCTCATCGACCATTACATGGGCAACGCAAACCTCCTTCGCGACGCTGCGGCCGATGCTGGACTTGAAACTTTTGGTGGAGTAAACGCGCCGTACATCTGGCTGAAAACACCCGACGGCCTCACGAGCTGGCAGATGTTCGATCGAATGCTGCGCGAGCTGAATGTCGTGATCACTCCGGGTGCTGGGTTTGGCGCCCACGGGGAAGGCTACTTTCGCATTTCCGCATTCAACAGCCGAGAGAACGCTGAGGCAGTAGCGGGGCGACTAAAAAGTTTACAGTAGTTTGCTGCAGTGTGCGCTGCCTCAGCGCGTAGGCTCTTAGTGCAGCGGAGTCCGCTGAGACAGCAGACGCTACAGCCCTCAGGCCTTTCGCCGAGCCAACCGGCTGCAACTTGTCGATCCTAGGGACTAGCGTAAAGTGCACGGAATTCTTTGCGGGGACATCACGCGTGCCGGATCGAAAACAAAATCTGCCGCAACTTTATCGTTTCTGCTTCTTAATGCTGGGCGACTCAGCCAAAGCGCAGGAAGTTTTTCAAACCACTTTGCGCGAAGCAGCTCTGCGCGCGGCGCAGGGGGAACTACCCAGGGAACCGTTTTGGCTTTTCCGCGATGCCCGCTGGCGCTGTTTGGAAACTGTCAAAGAGGATTTGCAACCGGAGGCGCTCAAACTTGATGAGCATGACGTGGCTCCGCATGCTGCATCACAGATTGAAAAGCTCGAGCCCGCACAACTCGCAGTTTGGATTTCCGGCGCACCCGATCCGCAGAGGACCGCGCTAGCACTTTTTTACCTCGATGAATTTGATTACCAGGAAATTCTTGACCTCGCGGAACTCAAGCTCAACGAGCTTTCCCGGTTTCTCGCACAGGGTCGCCAGCAACTGCAAGCATGGCTGGACGCGAAGCAGCCTCAACAAGGCAAAGTATGAAAATGTCGCGGTTGTTGCGCCGGCAACGCACACTTTTGAATTGCGCGCCAATCAGCCACGACAGGCTGGCCGATCGTTCCATGCGCGCAGTCGTAGCCCGCGCAGATGACTCCGATGAATTTCGCAAGCAGCAGAACTTCGATCGCGCTGTCGCCGAGATCGTTCACCTCATTCCAATTCCGCCCGAAACGGCTGAGTGGTTCTCGGAGAAAGACCTGAATGTCGGCTCGAAGTGGACGTGGAGAAAAATGGCGCGGAACCCCGCCGTCCTTGCGATCAGCATCGCGGTCGTGGTGATTGCTGGAGTCTCCGTGTTTCAAGTGCTCAGTCGCCTAAATGATTTTCCGGGATCGGCGACCGCTCGGAAGTTATTGACTGTAGCTGCTTCCACGCGACCGGTGATGCTGGATCCGGTAAGCACCGAAGCGGGAACATTGAGCGATCTGTTTTTTATGAAACACGGGCTGGAACATTACGATGTCCCAGCGGAATTCGGCGATTTTCGTACAATCGGTTGCCGCGTTTTCGAGGATGAAGAGTCGCGTCGCATTGCTCAAATCTGGCTCGCCGAAAAACGGATACAGCTATTTCTTTTTCCCGCGGAGCGGAATCCGAAAACCGGCGCGGTGCTGTGGTTTCCCGGATGGCGCTACGTTCATCAGGAAGGCTGGGCCGGCGCAGTGACCGAGCGCAGCGGGGTGTGCTTCATGGCCGCACTGCGAGGGAGCGAGAAAGACCTGGCGCTGTATATTTCCAACACGACAGGACAGTAATCTCGCTCAACATCTGTGCGCGTTGACACCTAATGTGACGCGTTCAACTTTCTCTCCCTCACGCCAGGGTAGCTCAGTGGTAGAGCAGGGGACTCATAAGCCCTTGGTCGGGAGTTCGAATCTCCCCCCTGGCATTTCTTATTTGCCAATTGATTGAGCGTTGGACGTTGGACGTTCGGCGTTGGACGTTTTTGCTCGACAATGGATCAGGAAAACGTCTTTCAGAAGTTTTTCACACTGGGAAACTCTTATTGGCTGACGCGGTTCGTTATTCTGCGGCTGCTGGGTTTTGTTTACGCGGTCGCTTTTTTAGTAGCAGCCCGGCAGTTGGTGCCGCTCATTGGCGAGCATGGATTAACGCCCGCGAACCATTTTCTCGCGAGCATCGAAACGCAACTCGGTTCGCAAACTGCTGGCATGCTGCGAGTGCCCACACTCTTCTGGTTTGGAATTTCTGATAGCTTATTAGCAATTTTCTCGTGGGTTGGCTTTGCGCTGTCGCTCGTCGTTCTCGGCGGCTACGCAAATGCAATTTTGCTCGCGGTGCTTTGGGTGATGTACATGTCGATCGTTCACATCGGACAGATCTGGTACGGGTACGGCTGGGAGATTCAACTGCTTGAGACTGGGTTCTTGTCGATCTTTCTTTGCCCGTTGTTCGATGGGCGGCCATTTCCAAAGAGCCGGCCACCGATTCTGGTTATCTGGCTTTTCCGTTGGCTTGGATTTCGGATCATGATTGGCGCAGGCCTGATCAAACTGCGCGGCGACCCGTGCTGGCGCGATCTTACCTGCCTTTACTATCACTACGAGACGCAACCCATCCCCAGTCCGATCAGTCGCTATCTGCATTTTTCACCTGATTGGCTGCTTAAATTCGAGACGGCTTGGAACCACTTCGTCGAACTGATCGTGCCGTGGTTCTCGTTCGGACCGCGAACGGCGCGCCATATTGCCGGGGTGCTTCTTATTACGTTTCAGATTTTTCTCATCATCAGCGGCAACCTTTCGTTCCTGAACTATCTCACCATCATTCCTTTTTTCGCGTGCTTCGATGATACGTTCCTTCGCCATTTCTTGCCGGGAGCGATCGTCAGACGCGCCGAACGCGCTGCTCAGGAATCGCAGCCGTCGCGAATCAACAACGCGATTGCTGTCATATTGTCGATATTGGTTGGTTGGCTCAGCGTACCGACAGTGTTCAACCTCGCCTCCGGCCGGCAGCTAATGAATTACTCCTACGATCCGCTGGATCTCGTAAACACCTACGGGGCATTTGGCACCGTCGGGCGCGAACGCGACGAAATTATTTTTGAGGGAACGGACGATGCCATAATTACCGGCGATACGAAATGGAAGGAATATGAGTTCAAAGCCAAGCCAGGTGATCCAAATCGGCGGCCGCCGTTCGTCGCGCCGTATCAGCCGCGCATCGATTGGCAAATCTGGTTCGCAGCGATGGCGTCACCCGGTGAGTACCCGTGGACGCTGCATTTTGTCTGGAAACTTCTCCACAACGATCGCGGCACACTCTCACTGCTGGCGAACAATCCCTTTCCCGATGGGCCCCCTCATTACATTCGCGCGCGACTCTATCGTTATCAGTTCGCTCCGCTTGGCGAGAAAGAATGGTGGAAACGCGAACCAATCAGCGAATGGCTGCCCGCGCTTTCAATGGACGATCCACGGTTTCGGCGGTTGCTCGAAGAGATGGATTGGCTCGATTAGAGCATGAGGTCTGTCCCGATTGTCAGCGCGAGTTTTCTGGAACGAATTGCAGAGCCGACGTCACAGCTTCATTCAGATTATCTGGCATACCGAAACGGTGGGGTTACGAAAGACGAACTGGCCGCGCGGCTGCCACACGTGGCAATGCTCGGCGACAGCGTCTGCATGGACATTTACATCTCATCGCCCTGTAGCACGTTCTGGCGCGCACATACTCGATGCGGGGGGAATTGGTTTCTCGATAATGGTTCGGTGCCTTCGCGCATTCACAGCGTTTCCAAAAGACTGGAAGAGGTCACGCCTTTGGTCGCAATCGAATACGCGGGAATTGGCGCGATGGTCGATCACGAGCCTGGCCGAGAAAATTTTTTTCGACGCATTCTCGGGACGCGCAATTTTTCCGGACAAATCAATCAGCTCCTGCGAGCGCCGCGGTTTCCCGATCTGATTTTAATCTCAATCGGGCACAACAATGTCGATTGGGCGTGGCGGTGTCCGCCGAATGAATTGATTGTACCGGAGCGGCGTTTGAACTACCAATGCAAAGAGTTCCGGGAGAACTATGGTCGCGAGCTGCGCCGCGTACTCCGACGCGCTGGAAGGGAAAGACATCGCGTGGCCGTCGTCGTTTTCGGACTCATAAATTTCGAATTGTATTTCAAAGGTCGCGAGGCGGCCGAGCGCCTTCGAGAGTCAGACACGAGTCTGTACCCACACTTGGAAACGACGTACAAATACCTGCTCTCTTTCCATCCAGCTTATCGCCGCAATTTGGTTCGCCTCGCTTCGATGGTGAACGAAGAATTACGCACCATGGTGGAACAGTTGCAGCGTGAGCTCAGTGGAAACGTCCAGTTGCGATATTCCGATGCGTTGGCAACAGCCGACCTCAGCCGCGCGGAATTACTCCATCCAATCGATGGTTGGCACGCGTCGGTGGAGGGCCACAATGTACTGGCCCAAGCGGCATTCAGCGATCTTGGCGCAAGTTTGGAATTTCTCGGAATCCAGTAACTCAAGGAAGGGCGGGTTTCCAATCCGCCCCCTCTTAAACGGCGGACTACCCCGAAAGCTTTCGGGGCTTATTTACAAATCACTGCGCTGTTTTAATCGGGCGATTGTTTCGGGCATCATGCGATGGCCGAAGTGTCCCTGTTGCACTCGTAACAATTCTGAGCCGCGCCATTTCTGCTGAATCGCTTCAATCTCGCAGGCTGGCGCGATCGAATCGAATTCACCGGTCACAAATAGAACGCGAGCCGGATCACAGAGCGGCTGAGTGTGCAACGGTGAGCTCAGATGAAAATGCCGGGAAACGAGAGACGGCTCGATATTGGCTTGGCGCAATTCGCGACGAATGCGACGCGCAGCCGGGCTTTGCCAGATGGCGTGCTCGACGTTTACGATTGGCGACATTAACGCGACGAAACGAAAATCACTCTCCACCAGCGTTAGCAACGCGCCGATCCATCCGCCGTAACTGGTGGCGAGCACGGCGAACTCGCGGCAACCACGTTCCCGCAATGCGCTCATCAACTGCCGCAATTCGATCACCCCCTGGCGCAAACCTTCCGCATTGCGAATGAGATCGCAGGTGATCGCAAGTTCGCCATTCCAATAACCACTCGGGACCCGCGAAAAGTGATAAGGGAGGTGAAGAAAACAAGCGTTCCAACCAAGTTCGTTGACGCGTTCTGCCCAACGGCGATGCCCGGCGCGACCGGTAGACATGAGCGCGTGCAGTAGCAACACCGTGGGCGCGCGAATGCCTTGTGCGCACCGGAAGAATTCCGCGTGAGCGATGTTGTTCGCTGCAAAACGTGTCCTAATCGGGCTGTTCCACGCCATCGTCGCATGTCCGTTTACAAGCGTCTTCGCGAGATTCGGTTCGTACGGCGCGGCGTAATATTCCTGCGGGGTGAGCCGCTCGCATTCTGCTACGTAACGCGCCATCTCTCGTCCCGACTCGTCGGGATTCAGCCGATGCCGGGTATGAAGCAAATTGATCGATGCGCATAGACATGCATCGATTCCGCCTGCGGCGAAACGGTGAATTCCATTCCGGCGAATTGCAGAGCAACCGCTCCGGTTGCCGTTTGCAGGGGTGGCAGGGTCGCCGCGGCGACCGCTTGCCCTACAACGCTTCATTCGTTCACGCGGCGGATGCGGAAGATCATCCGCCGTGAGTCGAAATTTTTCGCGCAATTCCGTGTAGAGATTCTTGAATGCGGTCGTCAATTCGGATTCGATCTGCTCGCGCGCGTGCGATTTTTGCAGCTCGGGAAAATGTGAGATCGGATTGCCGAAGGCAATCCAGATCGTCGTGAGCCGAAATGGCAGCCACTGTCTTTTTGAGTAGAGACGATCGCTCCCTAAGATCACGCATGGCAAAACCGGAACGCCAGCGATCTGAGCGAGCGTCGATCCGCCTGGCCGGAGCGGTGCGCCTTCGAGCAACGAACGCGTTCCATCACGAATGCCGCCCTCTGGAAATAATCCAACGACGCGTCCGCCCTTCAGCCGCTCGATTGCGGTGCGAATCGTTTTGAGGTCAGCCCGATCCCGCTCCGCCGGGAAAGCGTCGATCGCGCGCAAGAGAAATCCCAGCATTCGAAGGCGAAAGAATTCCGCCATGGTCATCCAATCGATTTTCCGTCGCACGGCCAGTGATATGAGAAACGGATCGAAATGACTGATATGATTCGCCGCCAGCAAAAATCCGCCGGCCAGATTTGAATTCTCAGGTCTGAGCACACGGACGCGTGCGACGCAGCCAAACAGCAGCCTTACCAACAGCCTGCCAGCGCGATAAGATGCCGTTTTGATTTCCACGTTTTGAGTGTTTCGCTGCTTTCGTGTAATCGGAAGCCATTTTTTCAGGCTGACTCCTTTTTTTAACGTGGTATGATAGTTGGCAGTTCCCACTGGAGTGCTGGGTCAGAGGCTATGAAACCGAGGAGTCCTTCCACGGGCGGAAAAGGACAATTTCCGCAGACGGACTATTTTTTTCATTCCGGTTTTGGTCAATGGCATGGAGGGAATTTCTGGCCTTACGATGGAGAGGATCGATCGCGTTACAGGAATTTTTACAATTTAGGACGCGAATATCGGATCGAAGCAGCGCGGGAACGAGCAAAGGAGATGGCGGTGTTTGCGTTGCTTGTCCTAACCTCGGCGTGGCCAGTGCTTTACATGATTGTGACGGTGGTGAAATTGTTGAGCAAAGGCCGCCCGCTGAATTGATCGCGCGGCTGTTTCGAGCGGCTACCGTTGCGGCTTCGGCCAGAGAAATTCTTCGCGATATTCCGGTGTCTTTTCTGGCACAAGACCGAGCCGACTAGTGTTTTCGGTCACCACGCGCGGAACCAGGAAGTGCAGGAGATAATCTTCGCCACCGGCCTTGGTGCCGCTGCCGCTCATTTTGAATCCTCCAAAGGGATGACGTCCAACAATCGCGCCGGTGCACGAGCGATTGATATACACATTTCCCGCCTCCAGTTGTGCTTTGACGCGTTCGATGTTTGCCGGGCTGCGCGAGAAAAAGCCGCCGGTCAAGGCGTAATCAGTGCTGTTGGCAATGGTGATTGCTTCATCGAGATCGCGCGCCTTGATGACGCTCAGCACCGGGCCGAAAATTTCTTCGCGCGCGATGCGCATGTTTGGTTTCACGTCAGTAAAAATCGTCGGCGGAATGAAATAACCCCGCGGCGGGACCTCCTTTGCTTGATAGGCAAGCGTCGCCTCCTTTTTACCGATCTCGATGTATTCCAGAATGCGCCGGTAAGCCGCCTCATCGATCACGGGGCCGACCATGATCCCCGGTTCTTCAGGATTGCCGACGCGCAGACTGGCTGCGGCAAGAACGCGATGATCGTCGATACCGACGCTGATCTTGATGAAACGATCACGTATCCAGAAGAATCAGGCGGGAGAGCGCAGAACATTTCTGCCCCTGATAACCGAATGCGGAATAGATGGAATACGTGATCGTTTCATCAAGATCAGCGTCGGTATCGACGATCATCGCGTTCTTGCCGCCCATTTCGCAAATCACACGTTTGAGCTCGCGCTGACCAGGTCGCGTCACACCTGCCGATTGCCAGATTCTTAAACCAACTTCGCGCGAACCGGTGAACGCGATAAGATCGACATCTTTATGATCAACCAAGTGCGCGCCGATAACGGAGCCGTGTCCGGACAGGAAATTCAAGACACCTGACGGAACGCCCGCTTCCTCGAAGACCTGCATCAGCATCGCGCCGCAGATGATCGATTGCTCGGATGGTTTCATGATCACGGTGTTGCCCGTTACGACTGCGGCCGACGCCATTCCGCAAAGAATCGCGATGGGAAAATTCCACGGCGCAATCACGAACGCGACGCCGCGCGGCCAGTAGTGGTGATAGCTTTCTTCACCGGGAACCTGCTGCGTGAGCTTGGGACGTCCCAAGCGGCGTATCTCATGCGCATAGAAGCGACAAAAATCGATCGCCTCACGGATATCTGCATCCGCTTCGTTCCAGGGTTTGCCTACTTCGAAGACTTCAACTGCTGAGAGTTCATACCGTCGGCGCTCCAGGATGTCCGCGGCGCGCTCCAGCAAGCGCGCTCGTTCTTCAAAAGGCGTCCGGCTCCATTTGCCAAATGCTGCGCGCGCAGCTTTCACGGCACGTTCGGCTTCGGGAATTCCTGCTTCCGATCCGTAACCGACAATCTCGTTCGGAGCGCTCGGGTTTACTGAAGGTGTTAACTCATCCGTCCAGACTTTTTCGCCACCGATGACGAGTGGATACTTTCCGCCGAAGCGTTTGCGCACTTCGCGCAGCGCGCTCTGCATTTTCTCCTGGTTGTCTTTGTAAATGAAACTCACAAGCGGTGCGTTTTTGAAAATATCGGCGGGTGTTGCCTGAAGTGAAGTGCCATTTTCGCTGTGCTGATTTTCCGCCACAGCCGGGCTCGATGATTGCGTTCGGCTGGCTCCATTCGGTTTGATGAGCTCTCTTGGATCGCGCAGCAATTCTTTCGCCGGCACATTCTCGGCAAATTTTGCCCGCAAAAATCCTTCGTTCGAGGTGTTCTCAAGCAGGCGCCGAACCAGATAGGCCATCCCGGGGAGCAATTCACCGATAGGACAGTATTCGCGGACGCGATAGCTCATTTCCACCAGTGCGCGTTTGATCGGGCCCGCCATCCCGTAAAGCAGTTGAAACTCGAAGCGGCTGGGATCAATCCCGAGTTCGTCCGCGACCGCCTGCGCATGTGCGATGCTGCGGACATTGTGCGACCCGAACGCAGCGGTGACGATGGATTCATTTTCGAACAGCACGCGCGTCAGCCCCTCGAAATTTGCGTCACTCTCGGGCTTCTGAAGAAAGACCGGAGAATGTGATCCGTTCTGGCCCGATTTCATTGTTTCGTAATCCCAGTATGCGCCTTTCACCAATCTGACTGTGAAACGCGTGCTCCGTGCGCGGCCCCATTCGATCAGGTCGCACAAATCGCGCTCCGCATCTCGCAGGTACGCCTGGATGACAATCCCGGCATGCGGCCAATCTCTAAACTCCTCTTCAGTGAGAATGGTTTTGAACAGCTCGAGAGTCGTATTTTTAAGCGCATAACTTTCCATATCAAAATTAATGAATGCACCGAGCTCGCATGCGCGGCGGAGGAGCGGCCGAAGCTTGGTCCCAAGATGAGCAATAGCATCGGCCGGGGCGGCCGGATTCATTTGCGAATAAAGCGCGGAGACTTTGACCGAGAGATTTACGACCGGGAAAAGCTCCGCATTTTTTCCCGGCGGATCGGTCCAGTTTCTTGTTTCGCGCGCCAGTTTGTCCAATAAATCCAGGTAACGCGCTGCATATTCATTTGCTTCGGCTTCGCTCACAACAGCTTCGCCCAGAACATCGACGGTAAAGCCGATTTTTTGTGCCCGCCGCTTGCGCAATGTCGCTATGACTTCATCCGGATTTCGCCCCGCAATAAACTGCCGCGCCGTTTCGGAAACGTTCCAACGTAGGATCGGGGCGCTTATCCATGGAACGAGGCGCGCAACGCCAACGCCAATGCCAACGAGCGGGTGGAAACCGTTGTCGGTATCACTAAAATATTGTTCGAGATGCTGGACAATCTCAGTCGATCGGCGCAGTGAGGGCAGAACGGCAACGAACCGAAACAGTTGCGTCTTGAATTGCTCATCATGCATCGAGAGTGTCATAAGACGCTGATAAAATCCCGCCTTGCTGAAAAGTGGCTCCCGGTATTTATCGACCAGCTCGAAAACGCGCTTGCCGCGCCGCTCAATTTCGCTTTGGAGCGCCGTCATTTACGAAATTACTCTGCCCCTGTGCCTTAGGCAAAATGGAAGCAGGGTCTCTCTCCGGGCGCGAAATAATTTACCTGTAGAGACACTCATTTGGCGGCTTGTGGCCGAAATAAGAAATGAAACTGCTGCATGCAAAATTTGGGGAGCAAGTGGAGAGAGATTTGCCTGGCAGACTTCGGAGGCCCAGGGCTCGAACTGTCAGGCAATCTCTTGTGTGCTGATTGATCCGGCGCAAAAACTCGCGTAGCAAACAGCCGAGATGATCGTTGAGCGCCATGAATTTTCGAGCGATAACGTCGCGCCGATTTGTCCGGAGTCCTGGGCCGCATTGCAGGAGGCCAATGCACATTTCGCGCCATCGTATGGCGAGGACAGGTGGACTGCGCGCGTGTGCGATCGAGTCCGTGAAATCTTTGAGACCAACTGCGATGTTTATTTTGTCTTGACCGGAACGGCAGCTAACGCGCTGGCACTCGCACAACTGTGCAAGTCGTTCCAGAGCGTGATCTGTCATCAGCATGCTCACCTTCAGACCGACGAATGCGGTGCGCCTGAATTTTTCACCGGGGGATCAAAACTGCTTTTGGTTCGCGGTGCTGACGGCAAGATCGACATCGATCAGGTGGAAGCACTGCTGGCCCGCCATAACGAGCTGCATTCACATAAGCCCGGCGCGATCAGCATTTCACAAGCAACGGAGTTCGGAACGGTTTACACGAGCGACCAAATTGCGGCGATCGGTGACCTGGCGCGCACGCACCGACTGTTTCTGCACATGGACGGCGCGCGTTTCGCCAATGCAATCGCATCGCTTAACTGCGCGCCCAAAGCAATCACATGGGAGGCTGGAGTGGACGTTCTCTGTTTTGGAGGGACAAAAAATGGAGCGGCTGCCGGCGAGTTGGTGATTTTTTTCGACAAGGAGATCTCATGCGAATTTGATTACAGAACGAAACAAGCCGGGCACCTCGGATCGAAGATGCGTTTTCTCGCTGCGCCGTGGCTGGGTCTTTTGACCGGTGATGTCTGGCGGCGAAACGCGCAGCATGCCAATGATGCGGCGCGCCGACTTGCGGACCGGCTGGAAAAAGAGGCAGGGATCCAGAGTGTATTTCCAGTCGAGGCAAACGCGATGTTTGGCTCAATGCGTGAGCGACTGGCCAAGGGGCTCCAGGCGCGCGGCTGGCGTTTTTATAAATTTATCGAACCCGACGTTTACCGTCTAATGTGTTCGTGGGCCACCACTGAAAGGGACATCTCCGATTTTGTTGGTGACGTTAGATCAATATCATTGAACGAATAGCGAAGAAAAGGCATCTGTATGAAAACGAAAATGCAAGCTATTGTGCGAGTGTTGGTGGTCGTGTCGGGGTTTCTTGCCGGATGCCAGGCGACCCACGATGTCGCTAACACGTCTTACCATGTCACCCGTGGCGCTGCTGTGGGCTCCTACAAGGTGGCTCGGGCCGTGGCAGTCGGGTCATATCGTGTTGCCACCGCGCCTGTGCATTATGCCACGCGCAAGAGTAGCGAACCAACAATGGTCGGAACCACCGAGGCGACTTCATCGGATGTCCCCGAGCCTGGCCAACCAATGCCCCCGCAGGCCGCAGTCGAACGCCGCCAAAGCCGGACTTCGAGTGGGATCTCGCGTACAACGCGTCAGGAGACAGCGCAATCCTCAAAGACTGGTTCGTCCCGCCCTTCGGCTGCACAGGAAAATTTTCCAACGGCAAAAGCGGTGCCGGGTAAATCGGGCTACGTCTTCAGTCCGTTCGACACCGAAGGAAGATATGTCGATGTCAGCGGTTTTGCGCCGGGCACCAAGGTGAAAGATCCATGGACCGATAAGATTTTTCTTGTTCCATAGGTTGCGGCGCATCTGTAGCCGTCGCCCTGTGGGCGACGCAGGCCACGTTTGAATAGGAACACTAACATCACGCTTCGCGCAGCGAAGCGGCTACAGGTGACCGATTGCCTTACGCAGGGGCGAATGTTACCTAATCGTATGCGACTTGCGTTGAGAGCGGCGATTTCTTCGTTGCTTTGCTGGCTAATGTTTGCGCTAGCGCCGCAGGGGCTCGCTCAGGAGTATCAAGGAAAACAACTCGTTAGGGGAGAGCTGTTGGCCGACACGGACGCAGTTGTTCCCGGCAAACCGTTTACTGTCGGGTTGCTGCTGCGAATGGCTCCGGCCTGGCATACTTACTGGAAATTTTCCGGCGACGCTGGCCTCCCCACTGAATTGAAGTGGAAACTGCCGCCTGGATGGAAAGTTGGTGAGATACAGTGGCCGGTTCCACTGAAGACAATCGATCCGGGCGACATTCAAACTTACGGATACGAAAACGAAGTCCTGCTTATGCAGGAAATTACGCCACCGGTAAAGCTTGACAGCTCGTCCATGAAACTTACCGCCGATGCAAGCTGGCTGGTCTGTGAGAGAATCTGCATCCCTGGCGGCGCCACATTGCAGTTGGAATTGCCGGTGTCGACAAACAGCCAGTCAGCAAACACGGAACTCTTCGGGCGTTATCGGCGTTTGCTGCCGCAAAACTGGCCGGGGGCGAGCGTCGCGACAGCCGATTGGAGTCGGGTTGGATCCGATCTCCGTCTGGGAGCAAAGCACCGTCGTCGGGCATCCAAGAATCGAATCGCGAAATAAAAATGAAATCGTCTTTCGCATTCCGATTGAGTCGTCGGAGAAAAATTTGTCGTCCATGGCAGGCCTTGTCATCTTTTCTCAGCAGCCAAACGGGGAGGATCGATCGGCATGGCAGATGACAAGCGCAATCGGAGGGGCGCAGACAGGATTGTCCGCTTCATTTTCCGCGACTGCGCAGGCGCCGGGTCGGGGAATTTTTACTTTTCTGCTCTTCGGTTTTATCGGCGGCATCATTTTGAATTTGATGCCGTGCGTGTTGCCGGTGATCTCGCTGAAGATTTTTGGATTCATTCAACAGGCGGGCCAGAGCCGGCAGAAAATTTTGCGGAGCGGCATCGCGTTCACAATTGGGATTTTCGCCTGGTTCGTCGCGCTTGCGCTGCTGCTGATTGCGCTCAAAGGCGCTGGGCGCGACGTCACTTGGGGCGGATTTCAATTTACCAATGCATATTTCGTACTGGTGTTGAGCGTGATTGTTCTGGTATTCGCGCTGAATCTCTTTGGAGTCTTCGAAATTTCACTGTCGCAAAGCATGACGCGCGGTTTGCTTTCGACGACCGAGCGCAAAGATCTTCTCGGTTCATTTTTCCAAGGGGTTTTCGCCACGGTGCTGGCCACGCCGTGCACTGCGCCGTTTCTTGGCACCGCTCTTGGCTTCGCGTTTACGCAGTCGCCCGTGATTATCCTCGCAATGTTCATCGCCATCGCCGCCGGCATGAGCGCGCCGTATTTGCTCCTGAGCGCTCAACCTACCTGGCTGCGATTTCTGCCAAGACCAGGGCCGTGGATGCTGCATGTGAAGCAGTTCATGGGTTTTCTGCTGTTGGCGACGCTACTGTTTCTTCTTTACGTGCTCGGCGCCCAGCGCGGTCTGGAAGGGGCAATCTGGGCGAGCTGTTTTCTGCTCGTAATCAGTGTCGTGTGCTGGATGAAAGGCGCGTTCGTTGTACCGACCGCATCAGCGGCGAAACGCAGTGTCGTGCTCGTCCTCGCCCTCCTCCTCGTTCTCGGCAGCGGCGTTTATTTCATCGGGAACAAATTTCACTCGGCGACTATTGCTTCCGCTGACTCGCGACTCCGAGGCGACTGGCATGCCTTCACGCCGGAACGGTTACAAGTGGAACTAGAGCAAGGCCGTTTTGTTTTTGTCGATTTCACGGCGGCGTGGTGTCTCACCTGCAAATTTAACGAAGCCAGCGTGCTTGAGAGTGCTGAGGTGCGGGAGGCATTTCAACGTCATGGCATCGTGAAATTGAAAGCAGATTGGACCAACGGCGATCCGGTGATCACGAAGTTGTTGCAGCACTTTGGGAGGCCAGGTGTGCCTCTCTATGTGCTTTATCCCGGGAGGAACGAAGAGCCAATCGTCTTTCCGGAACTGCTCACCAAAAGCATGTTCTTGGAGAAGCTCGAAACCAGCGCGCGCACGGTCGCCTCGCAATAAGCTCGTTGGAATGCCTCAGGTTTTTGTCAGCAGCGTTGTGAACGCGGCGGCGGAGAAAGGATGGGCAACCATTCGGCCATTCGATGCGGTCGTGAATTGGCTTCCGTTCGTGAAATCGAGCCCAATCGAAGACGGCGGCGATCCAACCCGCGTTGGATGTGTCCGTGTTTTTGACCCAGACAGATGGAGAGGTATTTCGCGAAGTTCTCGTCGCTCTTTCAGACGCAGAACGTTCGTACTCCTACACGTTCGTCAGCTCGCCGGTTCCGGTGCGCAACCACCTGACCACGCTTCGTGTATTGCCGATTACGGATGGTGACCTTTGTTATGTGGAATGGTCTTCGCGATTTGAGATTGACCCGCAATACGAAGCGCGACTCGTCGATTTGATGAATCAAAATTTTCTCGTGGGGCTTCGCAACCTGGCCGAGAAGTTCGGCGGTAATCCAGCTACGTCTCCTTGAATTTTCTCCGGCTATTGCCAATGTATTGCTCCTTAGAAAATTGAACCTTCTCAGCAACTATGCTTTCTAATCAATCTATGAAAATGAAAATAGCTTTGACCGTTATCACATCACTGATCGCCACCGCAGTCTTTGCCTTCGATCCGCCTCCGGTGGGCAGCGCGGCCCCGGATTTTTCGCTTACCGACGCGAAAGGCAAGACGCATTCGCTTTCGCAATACAAGAGTAAATATGTCGTGCTCGAATGGTTCAATCCGGAATGCCCGTTTGTGAAGAAGCATTACGGCAGCGACAACATGCAAAAGTTGCAGGATGAATATACGGGCAAAGGCGTTGTCTGGCTCACCATCGCTTCCAATGCGCCCGGCACCCAGGGTAGTCTGACGCCGGAGGAGGCGGAAAAGATTACAACTGCGTGGAAGACGCATCAGACCGCGTTGCTACTCGATCCCGAAGGCAAAGCGGCGCGCGCTTACGGCGCCAAGAACACGCCTGACATGGTGATCATCAATCCAGAGGGAAAAATCGCCTACGAAGGAGCGATCGACAGCAAGGCGACGCCGAATCCGGCGGATATTCCCAGCTCTACGAACTATGTTAAAGCTGCGTTGGATGAGTCCCTGGCAGGCAAACCTGTAACTACGCGACAGACAAAGCCGTACGGCTGCCACGTCACATACAAGTCGTCATAGAGCGACGTTGTTGCTTGTAAAGTTTCGAAGCGGCGGTCAGAGTGACCGCCGCTTTTGCTTGCGGATCTGCATGCTGTTCACCCTCGCCCCGGCGAGAGCCGCAGTGCCAGGCGCACGACTGGCATCGGCATCAGCCGAGACAGAAACATCGCAAACTTCATTGCGAATCCGGGAATCACGACCGGCCGGTCTGCTTCCAGCGCTGCCAGCCCCGCGCGCGCGACTTGCCTGACTGAAACAAAAAAGATTTTCGAACCCATTTCGGGCTGGCCGCCCGGACGCTTTGCGACTTCTTGAAATTCGGTGCGCACAGGACCGGGGCAGACAGCGCATACGCTGACGCCTGTTCCGCGAAGTTCGGCCCGGAGTGCTTCAGAAAAACTTGTCACATACGCTTTGGTGGCGGCATAAACGGCGTCGCCAGGGATGGGAAGAAAGCCAGCCGACGAGCTAATATTGAGAATCCCGCCGCGCCGCTTCGCGACCATGTGCGGAAGCAAACGGCGAGTGAGTGAGGTAAGCGCCATCACGTTTACCAGCGCCATTTGTTCGTTGCGAATGGGATCACTGGTCGCGAAGGGCCCGCTGTCGCCGAGCCCGGCGTTGTTGATGAGCAGATCGACATCGACCTTATCACGCGCGAGCGAATCGATTAGCGATTCGATCTGCGCGTTGTCGGTGAGATCGACAACGCGAACGTGGACGTCCAGGTTTGGATTTTGGTTCAATAATTCGTCGCGCAAATTGGCTAAGCGTTCGCTTCTTCGTGCGACGAGAACAATTCTGCGCGCGCACTTTGCAAGTTGCCGCGCAAATTCGCGGCCGATGCCGGAAGAAGCGCCCGTGATTAGCGCGCTGCAATCATCGAGTTTCATTTCGTTTTAACGAATAGCCAGAGATTCCTCCCGCCTTCGCCGTAAGACTACGGCGTGGCAGGCGACTGTCGCTCGGAATGACAGAAAGAGATGCAAGCTCGCGTTTTGTGAGTACCCGCCAATGTCCGCGCGGCAGATCGGCAAGGCGAAGATTTCCAACGCGAACGCGGAGAAGATGTTTGACGTGGTAGCCAACTGTTTTAAACATGCGGCGAATCTGCCGATTGATTCCCTGCTGCAACACAACACGCAACCGCGTGGCCGAGATTGAATGAAGTCGCGCGATTCTGGCTCGCTGGCCATCCAGAAAAATTCCCTGAAGCAATTTCGCAGCGAGTGCTGGATCCCACGGCTGATCCAGCGTCACCTCATATTCCTTGTCGGTCTCATAGCGCGGATGAGTAAGCGCCTGCGCGAGGTCGCCGTCATTTGTGAGAAGAAGCAACCCCTCAGTTTGCGCGTCCAGACGCCCGATGTTGAAGAGCCGGGAAAATTTTTGTGGAAGGAGATCAAACACGGTGCCGCGCGCATGCTCATCTTTTCGAGTTGAAACAAATCCCGCGGGCTTATGCAACATGACGGTTAGCGCCGGAGCGGCGCGAACCAATCTGCCATCCACTTTGACGTGGTCGCGCGCGCCGGGCTGAGCGCTGAAGTTTGTGCAGACTTTACCGTTGATGATAACGCGACCCGTCGCGATCAACTCATCACAATGTCGGCGCGATCCGAGGCCGGCCGCCGCGAGGAAACGGTTGAGGCGCATCGTGGTTGACAGCTTGGGCGGGTGAAGGTTGAGGGATGTCGCTGTTTGGCCACTCAACCACTTAAGCACTCAACCGATCAACCGGTTTACACGTCCGGTTTGGTTTTCGGCAGGCCGATGACTTTCTGGCCGTTCTTCCACTGACCGCGCTTCTTCAGAATCTCGACGCGCTCGAAGCGTTTCAGCACATTGCGCTTGGTAGCGATCGTGCTGGCTCCTTTTAAACTGCGATGTTGCGACATGGGTGTTGAAAAGGTAAAAGAGTTAGAATCGAAACGTAGCCTGCGAAATTAAGCCACAGACAGAATTTTTCAAATAGACGGCCGTTCTACCTAATCAACCGTATCTCACAATTGATTGCTCAGCACTACGTACGTCCCCGACGTGATGATCTGGTGATAAACGTGAAAGCGACTGGTCAATAGCTGTTTCCAGTAATCGGCCCGGCTTTGTTCCACTATGAGATAAACCGCTTCGGGTTGAGCCCATTTCCTTAAAACCGCGTATTCATTCAGGAAAATATCGACCGGGGGCGTGCCGAGAGGCGCCGCCTTCTGGCGGTTTTGATTAACAAGAAAGAACTTCCTGTTCAGATAAAAAACAAGGCTACTGCTTTCTTCCAGCGGTCCTTCGAAAATCGTATCGCCGCCTGCTTCGAGTCGCGGATTTAGAAATCGTGCCACGTTCGCGAGTGAGAAATAGGGTGCGACCCGCGCGACACCGTCCATCATGGCGAGCCCGCACGGAACCATCGAAACGGCCAGAGCGACCGCGGCGAGTTTTTCGCGTTGTTTGAAAACAAGATAAAGTGCCACCAGCGAGAAAAGCATGAGCGAGCTACCCGTTATTGCCAGCAATGGCCACGATGCCAGCCAGGCTGAAACAGGCATGTCGTGCAATGCCCTCCAGGCCGTCCAGCGCGCGTCCATCGTTCCCCAGTTTCCGTTCAAAGGGCGCGCGGCACGGGCAAGGAAGAAGGCCGCCGCAGCGCACACCACACCGCTGAGAGCGACGGTGATTGTTCCTGCGATGCGCCACCTCTGTGGCATCCGGCCCCACGCCACTGCTGCCCAGAGCGCAAACGCGCTCCACATACTCATCGAATAATAGTCCTGCCGTTGACCCAGAAAGAGCAGCGGGACAAAAACGACACCCATCCAGCAAAGCAGAAGTGCATCGCCGAAATAGATCTCATGCGGACGCATCACGCGACGCCAGGCGAAGATCATTCCCGGGAGCAGCGCGATCGACCACGGAAACCACCAAGCCAAATGCATCAGCACAAATTGGTAGACAGGCACGCCCAAATAATCACGCAGGTCGTCAGAAAGCCCCCACAGATGACCCTCCCATTCCCGGACGATAAGGTAGTGAAAGTACCCCGGGAACTTCCATTGCGTCCAGATGTGCCAAGGGGCAGCGATCAAAAGAAAGATCGCCAGATATTCCCATCGTAAAAGCGCGCGATATCGCAAACGCGCTTCGCGATAAAAGATCGACAGCAAAAGAAAAATCGTCGCCGGATAAACAAGACCGAGTAAGCCTTTGGTAAGGCAAGCGAAGGCCGAGCAAATCCAGAAGCCAGCGAACCAAGCCGACCGATGACGCCGGCGCTGATAACCGCACAACCCGCAGAAGACCGTGGCGGCCATAAACGCGCCTACAAGCGGTTCAGGCATAACTATGCGCGCGAGCAAAAATGTACCGCAGCAACTGAGATAAATGAGACCTGCTATGAAACCGCGCCAGTAGTCCGTGAGCTTTTCCCCAATCAAAAAAATCAAGGCAACTAAAGCGACGACCGCGAGCGCACCTGGGAGGCGCGCTGCTGCTGCGTTTACGCCAAAGAGCTTGAACGAAACAATAATGAGCCAGTAGAGCAACGGCGGTTTTTGCAGGCGCGGAATGCCGTCGTTTGTTGGCAGGAGCCATCGATGGGTCTCGACCATCTCGCGGGCCGCTCCTGCGTATTGTCCCTCGGTTTGGCTGTACAGATCGCCTGTGCCAATCGTTGCCACGTATAACAGCGCCGCCAAAGCAATTAGAATCGCAAACAGTGCGTGACGCGTGGGCGGTGGAGGCAGCGCCGGTGGCTCAAGTAAAGTTTCTTCCAACCTTAACGTCTGGGTGCCAGCGGTCATTGAATTAGGTTTCGCCGGAAATATTCCTTGCGCTTTGGCATTCGCCTTCGGGATACATCACGGGACCTGTTTTACATATTCTTGCCAATCTTCAGGCAAACGCAGCAATTTTCCCGTGGGCATCTCGATCAGTGCAAGCATCTGACGGCATTGGGCAATCAACGTGTTGTCCTCCGGTCGTATGATTTGAAATGAGCACCAGAATCGCGCGCGTTCCACCTGTTCAAGCCAGCCTTCAATCACGAGCTGGTCCCCGATTTTGGCCGCGCGGCGATAATCAATCTCGGTGCGCACCACGACCGGATAGGTTTGTTTTTCGGCCATTTCTCGCAAGGCGAGGCCGAGTTCCTCGGTAAGATGTGTGCGCGCGATCTCAATGAAACGCAAATAAGCGATATTAGAGACGACGCCTCCGCAATCGGTATCGAAAAACATCACTTGCATCTCTGTGCGGATTCGCGGCGGAGCCATAGCGTAATTTCAGATCTAAAGTTTCTCGGCCACTATCGACCGCACTGCATCGGCCGCTTCCTGAGCGCTGACCGCCTTCATGCAGCGAAAATCTATTGGACACTCGCGGAGCAAACAGGGGCTGCATTCGACGTGATGCCGCAGGATAATGTGACCATTGCCGAGTGGCCCAGTCAGACGCGGCTCAGTGGAACCGAAAATGGCGACTACTGGTACGCCGAGCAACGCGGCGAGGTGCATTGTGCCGGTATCATTGGTAAGGAGTATATGGCAGTCGCGCAACTCGTCGATAAGTTGATCAAGCCTAGTCTGGCCGATCCGATTCACGCAGTGATCGCGCATTGCAGCCGTGATCTGATCGCCTATCGCCGCATCGTTGTTGGTTCCGAACAAAATCCATCGCACCGTTGATTGCGCGCTAACCTTTGCGGCCACCTCGGCGAATCGCTCCGGGAGCCATCGTTTAGCCGGGCCGTACTCTGCGCCGGGACAAAGGCCGATTTTCAGCGGTTGATCGGCGACCGTAATTTGGAAGTTGGGTGCCTGCTCGCGATCCATCGGAGTTGGAAGTTCGGAATTTGACGTCTCCGCGCCGCATTCGCGCGCGATCCGAAGAAAACGCAGTGAGTGATGTTCCAGCGGTCCCGGTTTTTGCGGGTCGGGCACAGTTTGGTTCAGCAGCCATCTCCTCCAATGTCCGCGATAACCCACCCTGCGTGGAATGCCACTCAGCCAGGATTCAAGAGCGACACGCAGCGAATTCGGAAAAAGAATCGCGGCATCAAAAGGCGATGGTTGCTGGAGCAACGCAACAGCCGAAAGCAGCGAACCATTTGGCAGAGGAATAATCGCATCTACTTCAGGAACGAGCTTCCACATCGGCGCTATGTTAGCTGGCACAGCGATTGTAACTTGAACGTCAGGGCGCCCGTTCTTGATCGCGCGGACCGCGGGCACGCTCATCACTGCGTCGCCCAGCCAGTTGCTTGAACGAACGAGAATTCGAAATGGCTTTAGTTCGTGAACTGAAACTTCCGACGGCAGATAGACGCCGCGTTTATATCGCGCGAGAAGAAAATTAGGCTGGGGCGTTTTCCACCGATTATGGACCCAAAACCAATCTTCCGGCGCAACGCGAATCTGTTGCTCAATCACCTTGTTTATTTTTGAGGTGAGGTCTGCAATAGAAGCGCCAGCCTGATCAAAGCGCTCGGTGAATACCATGCGCCAGCGCGCTGGAGCAGTGGTGTAAACCGCAGCGGCGATGACCGCCGCGCGGGTGCGCTTCGCGAGTAAACCAGGCAGAGGCGAAGTGGACGCCAGTCTCCCGAAAAACGGCGTCCAGAGCCCTTGATCGCCAGCGTGTTGATCCGACAAAACACCCACGCCGCCGCCGGAACGCAACAGCTCGATCACCGGCTCAAATCCGTCGTGGCGATCGAACAGCTCCAAGCCAGTCTGGCTCCGTGTGCGGCGCACATGTTCGTCAATGAAACGATTGCCGAGTCCTTGATAGACACTCGCGTTCCGCACAAAACCGACGAACTTCGGCATCAATTGCGCGAACAATTCCCAAATACCGAGGTGGCTTAAGATCAGAACGACGGGAACTCCGGCACGAAATCGCGAAGCCATCGACTCTACATTTTCGACTTCGACGTGGCGCAGAATCTTCTCAGGCGGCATCGTGCAGAGCTTGACGCCGCACAGCAGGTTCGCCCCGAGCCGTTGAAAATGCCGCCGCACAAGACGACGCAATTCGCTTGGCGACTTTTCATTGGCAAACGCAATGGCAACATTGCGTTCTGCCAGGCGTCGATATTTCCCTGAAACGAGCCACACTCCAGAGCCGAGAATTTGCCCAACAGCGAAGAGCACCTGCAATGGCAGCGCGCCGGCAATGGCAGACCCCGCGCGATAAAGGAGATAAGCGACAAAATCGAGCATTGCGGAACTGCCGGTATTGCAGTGTGGCGGGGCAGAGTAGATTTGCCTGCGGCTTGCTTCAACCAATATAATGCCACCTGCTAACCGAACTAAAAATGAGCAAGCATGAAAAAAATCTTTGGCAAGGCGTCGACCCTGGTGCTCAAGAAGCACTCAAGGCCCGTGATTATCGGAGCGCATCTTTCGCACAGGAACTTTCGCGACGGGGCCTGGACGCCCGTGAACTTGTCAGCGCGGACCGCAACCAGCGTGAGGTTAAGAAAGCCTGGATCCCAGGCGTGGAAATTTTCTCGCGAAAAATTCATCCGCAACGGCACAGAGGATTGTTTGGCGAATTTGTGCGACGCGACGAAGGGATTCTCGCGCAGATTGGCTTTTGGCCGAAGCAATGGTCGGCTGCGCGGATGTTCGCGCACACGGCAAAGGGTTTCCACCTGCATCCGCCCAGCATTCCTGCAGACACAACGCCGGAAAAATGGCACCGCCGATTATTCATTCGGCAGCCGAAGAGTTATTCGCTGCGTCGCTACGATGATGAGCAATGGGACGTGATGTTTTTCTTACAGGGTCGCGTTGAGATAATTTTGTGCGACATCCGAGTAGGCTTCCCGAGGCGGGTGATGCGTTTTTTTGTCGATGGCGATAACCATCGGAGTAACAATAACGTCGGCATCGTCATTCCACCGGGTGTGGCGCACGCTATTCGCACTGAAGGCTCAGAAGATGTGATCATGGTTTACGGGACAAGCACGATCTTTCATCCGGAATTCGAGGGGCGCATCGCGAGCGAAGTCGAAACCGCAGAGTTGCCCGAATCGTGGGGAAAGTTTCTGGATTTGTAGCGGCGGTCTGTGACCGCCGAGTGATTCCCGGCGCTCACAGAGCGCCGCTACAGCTAATGAACCGAAGCTTCGATCCGACCGTCTTGGAAATGATGGACCGGCCGCAGCCGGTTTCGCCCGAGTTAGAGCGCGACCTGGAACGGATCCGGCAACTTAATCGCTGGTTCGGCAGCTATCGTGTTATTTTGGATTTTATACGGCGCTGGATTAAGCCGGGCGCTGGCATCCGAATTGTCGATCTTGCCACTGGCTCGGGCGACATTCCGCGATTGATCGTTGATTACGCCCGAAAAATCGGGGCGCATGTCGATATCGACGCGATCGATCAACAAGCTGCTACGCTGGAAATCGCCAGGAAATTGAGCGCCCCGTACCCGGAGATTTCCTATCGCGACGCGAACATTCTGGAATGGGATCCTGTCGAGCCATACGACATCGTTCTATGCACGCTCGCACTGCATCATTTTAGCGATGAAGACGCTGTGAGTGCGTTGCGGCGGTGTCGCGAGTTATCCCGAAGATTCGTTCTGGTGTCGGATTTGCGCCGAGGATTTCTGCTCCGGGCCGGCGTTTATGTTTTAACCGCGCTGATTTTCCGCGAACCAATGACGCGCTTCGACGCGCGCCTTTCCGCTGCGCGCGCATTTTCATTTTCTGAAATGCGCGATCTCGCGATTCGCGCGCGCTGGCAAAATTTCGGGCATGAAAAATTTCGCTTTGCACGACAAGCAATTTGGCTGTGCAGATGGGATGAACATCATCCTTGACGATTTTGCATTCGAAGTAGTATTAAAGACTAACGTCCACGCGGAAAGCGATCATGCCGCTCCTCAAACCAGATCCGACGTTCTATCCATCGCCAAGGCTAGCAATGCTAGCCCCTCCGGAAAAGTATGCGTTTGTCGCAGCGCTTAATCCGCCCGACAGCACGCTCAACGACGCGCTGCTGGTGATCGATGTTGATCCTCAATCGCGCACATACGGCCAGCGCGTTGGCGAGGTGAAGATGCCGGAGTTTGGCGATGAACTGCATCATTTTGGTTGGAACGCATGCAGCTCTGCGCTGTGTCCGTATGCGCCGCATCCGCACGTGGAACGCCGTTATCTCGTTGTCCCTGGGCTACGGTCGTCGCGTATTCACATCATCGACACGAAGCCCGACCCACGAAAGCCGGAGATCGTCAAAGTGATCGAGCCGGAAGAAGTTTTTGCGCGAACCAATTATTCCCGTCCGCACACGATTCACTGTGGGCCCGAAGGCATTTATGTGAGCGCGCTCGGTGCGCCCAACGGCGATGGGCCAGGCGGCATTTTCATGCTCGATTGCGAAACGTTCGAGGTTCTCGGTCAGTGGGAAGTGAACCGTGGCCCACAATTCTTGCAGTACGATTTTTGGTGGCACTTGGGATTCGACACACTGCTCAGCAGTGAATGGGGCACGCCGAACATGATCGAAAACGGACTGCAGCCGGATCTGCTCCTCGGCGGCAAGTACGGTCACCAAATGCACGTCTGGGATTTGCGGCGTCGCCGCCATTTGCAGGCGCTCGATTTGGGCAAAGAGCAGCAAATGGTCCTCGAGATGCGTCCCGCGCATGACCCGAGGAAAGCTTACGGCTTCGTCGGGGTCGTGGTTTCGCTCAAAGATTTATCGGCGTCAGTCTGGCTCTGGCACAGGAATAACGGCGCATGGGACGTAAAGAAAGTGATCGAAATTCCAGCGGAACCCGCCGACCCAGAAAAATTGCCACCGATGCTCAAGGATTTTAAAGCGGTTCCACCACTAGTGTCGGACATCGATTTATCGCTCGACGACAGATTTCTATATGTCTCCTGCTGGGGAACTGGCGAGTTCTTGCAGTACGACGTCTCCGATCCATTCAATCCGAAGAAGACCGGCTCGGTACGCATCGGCGGCATCGCCAATCGCACCCCGCATCCGAAGAAACGGGCTCAGCCTCTCGCGGGCGGGCCGCAAATGGTGGAAGTCAGCCGCGATGGCAAACGGATATATTTCACCAACTCGCTTTATGCGGCGTGGGACGAGCAATTCTATCCCGACGGCGTTGGCAGTTGGATGGTGAAACTTGATGCCGACCCGCAAGGCGGCATGACCTTTGACGAAAACTTTTTCGTCGAGAGCACCGATTACCGGGTGCATCAAATTCGCCTCGAAGGAGGCGATTCCTCGAGCGATTCCTTTTGTTTTCCGTGAGCGCCCTCTGGCCGTGGCTGGCGGTCTTTGGGCTCGGTCTTTTTCACGGGATCAATCCTGCCATGGGATGGTTGTTCGCTGTAGCGCTGGGGTTGCAGGAGCAAAAGCGCGCAGCCGTATTCCGTGCATTGCCGCCGATGGTACTGGGGCATGCGCTTTCGATTGCGATCATCATCGCCGCAGTGCTCGTGGCGCGGGTTAATGTCCCACACGATACGTTAAAAATTGCTGCTGCTGCGATTCTGTTTGCGTTTGGCTTCTATCGTTTATTGCGTTCGCGTCATCCAAACTGGGTTGGAATGCGAGTCGGGTTCGGCGATCTGACGATTTGGTCGTTCATCATGGCGTCAGCGCATGGTGCGGGGCTGATGCTCGTCCCATTTTTCCTGGGATCGCCGGCTGCGGGCGATGCGCATCACCACGAGTCTGCCTTCGCGAATTTTAGCGCGCCTTCTTTGCTCACGGCTTCGGTCGCAGTTCACACATTGGGATATCTTTTAATGACTGCGCTCATCGCGATTGTGGTTTATGAAAAACTTGGCGTGGTAATATTGCGCCGCGCGTGGTTCAACGTCGACTTAGTGTGGATGCTTGCGCTAATGATCACTGGCGCATTTATCATCCTCCTTTGATTCGCGCACTGCACGTAGTTGGATAAAGCTGGAACGTGAAAATTCTCACGACGGTTGCAGAGGCGCGGGCGCATCGGCGCGCGCATGGGCAGGTGCTCGTACCGACCATGGGAGCGCTGCACAAGGCGCATGCCGAGTTGATTCGCGTGGCGCGCGAACACGCTGGCCGCGATGGTGAAGTAGCGGTGAGCGTCTTTGTGAATCCGCTCCAGTTTGAACCGGGAGGTGATTACGAGCGGTACCCGCGGCCTGAAAAAGCCGATGAAGAATTTTGTCGAAAGGCCGGCGTCGATCTGTTGTTCCGTCCCAGCGTTGCGGAAATGTACGCCGAGAATCGCTCGGTGTTCGTTGAAGAATCTTCTCTGTCGAAGATGCTAGAAGGGAAATCGCGGCCAGGACATTTTCGCGGGGTTTGCACCGTGGTGGCGAAGTTGTTCCATATCCTTGAACCGGAAGCGGCGGTATTTGGCGAGAAGGATTTTCAGCAACTGGCGATCGTTCGTTGTATGGTGCGCGATCTCAATTTCAGGATCAACATCATCGCCGTGCCAACGATGCGTGAGGATGACGGGCTGGCGTGCAGTTCGCGCAATCAATATTTGAATGGTGAAGAACGAAAGCAGGCAACAGTTTTATTTAAAGCGTTGCATGCCGCAGCAGATGCTGGCAAAAAATCAGCGCAAGAAATCGTTGCTCTTGCGCGAAACGTGATCAACCAAGCGCCGCTGGCGCAGGTCGATTATATCGAAGTCGTCGATACGGAAAGTTTGGAGCCGATTGAAGTCGTTAGGCCAAGTTCGCTGCTCGCGATCGCAGTTTTTTTCGGGAAGACTCGTTTGATCGACAATATTCGGTTGGGATGAAGGAATACGATTTCGCAATAATCGGCAGCGGCATAGCCGGGCTCAGCTTTGCATTGAAAGCGGCCAGGCAGGGGTCGGTAGCCGTCATCACGAAACGTAAAGGCGCCGACACAAACACGGCCTGGGCGCAGGGCGGAATTGCATGCGTGACCAGCGATGAAGATTCATTCGAGCTGCACGTACGAGATACGCTTGGAGCCGGTGCGGGTCTTTGTGACGAAGCGGTGGTGCGAACGATTGTTACCGAAGGCCCAGAGCGCATCCGAGAGCTGGCGGAGCTCGGCGTGGAGTTCGATCAGGGGCAGGTCTCTGGTCATCGTGAGCTTGATCTAGCCAAAGAGGGCGGTCACTCGAAGCGGCGAGTGTTGCATGTGCGAGACGCAACTGGGCGGGAAATCGAGGAGAGATTGCTGCGCGGACTCGAGAAGCAACCGAATGTCGAACTTTGGGAAGATCACATGGCGGTGGATTTGATCACTTCCGCCAAGCTCGGATTCGCAACAGAAGACCGCTGCCTTGGGGTTTATGTTCTGGATGAAAAGACCGGAGAGGTAGAAACGATCCGGTCAGATCGGACCGTGCTCGCAACCGGCGGTTGCGGCAAAGTTTATTTGTACACGACGAATCCAGACATCGCGACCGGAGACGGTGTGGCGATGGCATGGCGCGCGGGCGTGGAGATCTCGAACATGGAGTTCATCCAGTTTCATCCCACATGTCTCTTTCATGCTGAGGCGAAATCATTTCTCATTTCCGAAGCAGTGCGCGGTGAGGGCGGCATTTTGCGTAATCATCGCGGCGAAGATTTCATGAGGCACTACGATTCGCGTGGTTCACTGGCGCCACGGGATATCGTGGCGCGCGCCATCGACGCGGAGATCAAGCGCTCAGGGGCTAGATGTGTGTTTTTGGACATCACGCATAAGCCGGCGGAATTTATTCGGGAGCGTTTCCCGCACATTTACCAGACGTGCCTGCGATTCGGCATCGATATGTTGAAGCAGGCTATCCCTGTCGTGCCAGCAGCGCATTACCAATGCGGTGGAATTAAGACTGACGTAAATGGCGCGACCAGTTTGCCCGGGTTGTATGCAATTGGTGAGGTTGCCTGCACGGGCATGCACGGAGCCAACCGGCTTGCGAGTAACTCCTTGCTGGAAGGCTTGGTGGTCGCGCATCGTGCTGCCACGGCTGCAGTGCGGACGCCAGCCCGAACCCAAAAAATCTCGCTGCCGGAATGGCAATCGGGAAATGTCCAGGACGTAGATGAACTGGTGGTCATTTATCACAACTGGGACGAAATCAGACGCCTGATGTGGGATTATGTTGGAATCGTGCGTACTGACAAACGGCTGCAGCGGGCGAGTGCCCGGCTGCGAAATCTCCAGCGCGAAATCCGCGAGTTCTACTGGAATTTTAAAGTATCAATCGATCTGCTGGAGCTGCGCAATCTCGCAACGGTAGCGGCGTTGATTGTTGACTCTGCGTTGTGCCGAAAAGAAAGCCGCGGCCTGCATTACACCCTCGATCACCCAGAAACGGATGACCGAGAATTCAAGCGCGATACGCTACTCAGCCGCGGTTGAGCGAGGTTCGGGCAAGAACATCGCATCGAACTCTAGTGTCCCTCCGAATACCTTCGGGGGCAGCGCGGTTCCTGGCCAAGACTTTGGAAAATTCGGCTTGCCTAGGAGTGCAGAATCGGATAGAGAATGCCGGCGTCCGCACCATGAACAGACTTCTTGCGGCTTGTTTGAGTCTAGCGATTGCTGGCTCCGTTAAAGCCGACGAACAATCCACTTCCCCATACGCGACCGCGGCAGACTTCGCCAAGTACGCGATGAAACTGCGGGAGCAGGCATTGCTCAAGGTGGAGCCGCAAGTCTTTATTCCAACCAGTTCCCATCCGGCGATCCAGCGTTACCCCTGGAAAGCGAACATCGTGACGACCGTCTTTTGGGTTGGAGAACAAGCCGGAGCCAACAATCCGGTTCCCAACTACAGGAGTGCTTGGGACTTTAACTGGACGACGAATTACGGTGGATACGATAGCCCTGATGCGAGCGCACGCCGGAATTACATTCCAATAGCTTTTGTTCCGAAGCAAAACCCTTTTTACTTTGCGCTGCCGTACAACGATGTGACGCATGGTCAGTTCAAGCCGGAAGTATCGCTAGTGATTCCCTGGTTCAAGCAAGCGTATTCGGGTCCTGGAGAGTCCGTGTGCCGGCATCGCTGGATCGCCATCCGCAAGGGCAATCGCACTTGTTATGCGCAATGGGAGGATTGCGGTCCATTCCGCACCGACCATTTTCAATATGTCTTTGGAAATGAGCGACCCAAGCCGAACTTAAACCATGGTGCCGGGCTGGATGTTTCTCCGGCAGTCCGCGATTACTTGGGACTCCAGCCGACTGACGTCACCGATTGGCAATTTGTCGAAGTTCGCGACGTGCCTCCTGGGCCGTGGCGAAGCTACGGTGAAAACAATCACTTCGTCATTGCGCGAAGCAAGAGCGAACAAAAGCTGGCCGGCGGTGGCACAGGCGCGGCAAGAAAATAGCTCCAAGAAATGATGGCTTCCCAGTCGTCACAGTCGTCATCGACCGGCCGCCCTGGGCCGTCGGCTTTTGAAAGCCTAACCGCTCGGTGAAAACGCTGGAGACGGAGCAACTGAGGGGGAAGGCGTGGCGCTCGCTGAGGGGCTTGCCTTTAGTTTCGCGGTTGGAGGTGGAGTTTCTGGCGTCGCCATGCCGATCAGTTCCGATACGGTGACGAACTTTAAACCCTTGGCCTCGAGCGCATCTAGGGTGGAGGGCATTGCTTCGATTGTTCCTGGGTGAATGTCGTGAGATAACACGATCGAACCCGGCCGCGTCTCTTTGAGAATTCGATTGCGGACCACAGCCGGGCCAGGCCGTTTCCAGTCATATGGATCCACATCCCAGAGAATGATCCGGTAGCCGAATTCGTCGTGGATCCAGTGTTTTTCGCGGTCTGTGATGGATCCGTAGGGCGGCCGCATCAATGTGGGACGCTCTCCGGTTGCGTTTTTGATTGCATCATCAGTTCGCTGTAACTGGCTACGAACACTTTCCTGCGACATCTTCGCCAAGTTAGGATGCGACCAACTGTGGTTCCCGATTTCATGGCCTTCCCGGGCAGCCCGCGCAACTATTTCAGGATGTTCCATGACATTTTCGCCGATGACGAAGAACGTTGCCTTGATGTGGCGCGCTGCGAGTAAATCGAGCAGTTTTGGCGTAAGCGTAGCGCTTGGGCCATCATCAAAGCTCATTGCGATGTAAGGACCATCTGTATGAACGGAGTTGAACGTAATATTCTGCTCCGTCGGACGTTTGCCCACACTCTTTTGTGGAATCTGCGACGGAATTTCCGGATCCGCTCCGAGAGTGCGCGTCGCGACTAGAGCAACGCAAAGCAAGTACAAACGGAGAAAAAACATTTGCGCGAAAATGGTAGATGGAATCGCGTGTACCTAGCAGAGGTCGCCACCGACGCAAGACGCGACACCAATGAAAAAACAGAAATTTACTTTTCGCGTTTCCGCAAAAAGCGAGTGCTTAACCTTTGTGCAATTTTTCCAATTGCGCGATAAGCTCGGCGCCAGGCAGGTACCCCTCGAACTGCCAAAGTTTTTGCCCATTGCCATCAAGGACAATGAGCGTGGGGAATCCATACACATTATATTGGCGTGCGAGGTCCAAGTTTTGCTTTTTCAATTCAGCAGCTTGTCCCTGCGACCGAGAACCACCAGGCCGCGGGAAGTCGAGCTCCAGGAGCACCAAATTTTTGCTGGCGTAATCTTTGAAATCAGACTGCGAGAAAACGTCGTGATCCAATCGAATGCACCAGCCGCACCAGTCCGAACCGGTAAAGTTAAGCAGCAATAGTTTGTGGCTGGCTTTGGCCTCTTCCTGGGCCTTGTGGTAATCATCGAGCCAGCCGGAGGCTGCGCCGCTGCCAGCCGGCGCATGTAGGACAAAGCAGGCCGCAATGGTAAAGAGAATAAGGCGATGCTTTTTCACATGCTCACCTTTAACTAGACCACGCCCTAGCGCAAGCACGGCAAACAACCGCCCGCGCGGCAGCGATCTGTTATCCATTCTCCGCAGATAGCCCGGCGGCGAAACGCCGGGCTATAAACGGTATTGTCGATCTAGCGCAGATGCTTCGAAACGAGCTTGGTCATCTCGAACATGCTCACTTGGCTCTTGCCATTAAACACCGGCCGGAGTGAGTCGTCAGCGTTGATCATGGTTCGTTTCTTTTTATCCTGCAGACCGCGCCTCTTGATGTAGTTCCAAAGCTTTTTGGTAAGCTCAGAACGTGGCAACGGCGCTGACCCAACAACGGCAGAAAGCTTGTCGTCGGGCTGGACCGGTCTCATGAAGGCGGGATTCGGTTTGCGTTTGGAAGTTTTCTTTTTGGTTTTCGGCATGGACGCTGATTAACGTTTCGCCCGGAAGAGAGCAACATTAAATTTTGAATAAACAAAAATTTTTTTTTAGGCGGTTCGGCGCACCGCCAAAGCCGCGACATCATCTGGAAACCCGTCTCCGGCTTTAGCGGGGGCTGTCTGCGCCAATATTGCTCCCAACAGTGCCTCGACACTCGGGGCGGAGCAATCCAGCATTTTCCCCAAGCGTTGCGGATTCAGACGCGGCCCGTTGCCTTTCCTTGAGCCGAACAAACCGTCGGTGTAGAGGAGAAATGCATCCCCTGGTTTTAGATCCACGATCGTTTCGCTAAATTCCGGGTGGTCGATCAAACCCAATGGCGGCGCAACAGAAGCGATCGTCTCGGTGGCGCCGCTGCGACGTGCAATCAAGAGAGGTGGATGCCCGGCGCCGACGATACTCGCGCGTCCGGTTGTAGAATCGACTGCGATACACATCCCGGTCATAAAGGAGCGCCCGCCAAAAATGCTGCGAAAATCGTGGTTGACCGCTTCCATCACGCGCGCTGGTGTGTCGTGTTCCACGCTACCGTAGTGAAAAAGAAGTTTTGCCAGAGTGGTGAGCAGCGCCGCAGCGGCCCCGTGACCAGTGCCATCGGCGATCCAGAATAAAGTCCTGCCATCCTTCATTCGTAGCCATCCATAGATATCGCCGCCGACCTGGATGACCGGACGATAACAAGTCGCAACCTCCCAACCGGGCAGCGCTGGCGGTTTTTGCGGAATCAACGATTGCTGCGTTAGACGCGCGGCTGCCAAATCGCGCTCAAGATCACGGCGCCAGTCCTCCAGTTCGTCATTCTGTCGCTCTAATTGCCGCCGCATGGAGCGCAGCCGAAGCTGAGTCTCGATTCGCGCCCGCAACACCGCGGCATAGACTGGTTTGGTGACAAAATCATCCGCACCGGCCTGCAGACAAGATACCTCGCTTTGTTCACTTCCGTGCGCGGTCAACATGACGACCGGAATTTGTGCGACTCCCGGATCGGGGTCCGAGCGCAGGCGTGTGAGCACTTCCGCGCCGTTTAGTCCTGGCATGTCGAAATCAAGCAGCAGCAGTGAGGGCGGCTTGGCGTGAATTATCTGCAACGCTTTGGAACCGTCTTCGCAGACGAGACACTTGTAACCAGCCGCCGTGAGCAATTGCGCTAGCAGCCTGCGACTCAACGCATCATCGTCCACTACCAAAATCTCTGCTTCGGAACCGTCCGACATCTCACCTTTGGATTCGGATGAAATGCGCCGCTTCATTGTATTTGCGCGGTTCTTTTTCAAACCCCGGCGCGGGCTGAAGAAAAAATGATTTAATGATTGGCAACGAGTCAGACTCCGGATACGATTCCGCAGTATTTCCATTTATGAAATTTTCATTGTTGCTTGCTCTCCTGGCAGCATTTCTGCTGGTCTCATGCGCTGAAGAGCCGCCACCGCCACCTCCCCACCATAGGATGGCGAATTATCCTCCCAACCAGACGCAAGAATACCCGCCGCCGCAACAGCCGTTCAATCCGAATGGACCAGCGCAACCCACGGGTACGCCCCCAGTTCAAGCCGCACCAACTTCGCCCCCTCCCGCCGCTGCTCCGACAAAGGTTGCAAAGGGAGATTATCCGTACGGAGTTCCTGTCCCTGGCAAACCGCACCTCGTGGAGAGCCCGTATTCCCCTGGCAAATATATCGACGTGGAAGGTTTTCCTCCGGGGACCGAAGTCAAGGATCCTTACACGGATAAGATCTTTCTCGTGCCGTAAGAGGGTGCTGTCCCTTATAGTCTAGCGGTTTTCTCTGACCTGGATGCTAGATACGGATGCTGGATTAGCGCCGCTGATTTTCATCGACGATCTAGCATGAAGTATCCAGTATCGCTTTTTCACCTCCTATGGAGTTACGCGTAAGACGGGCGCCGCGAATTGATCTGGAAATTACTGTACCGGGCGATAAGAGCATTTCGCATCGGGCGGTAATCATCGCGGCTCTGTCGAATGGGGTGTGCACTCTGCAAGGATTCCTTCCAAGTGAAGATTGCATGCACACGGTAAACGCAATGCGCGCATTGGGGATTAAGATTGAACAACCTGAGCCGACCACGTTAATCGTTCACGGGAAAAAGCGAGTTCTTACTGCACCTAAGAACGAGATCAATTGCGGCAATTCGGGTACCACCATGCGGCTTCTGGCCGGCTTGCTGGCAGGACAACCGTTTGAAACTCGCCTGGTCGCGGATGCGGGACTGTCGCGACGCCCGATGGACCGCGTGATCGCGCCGCTCTGTGAGATGGGTGCGGACATCATTGCCGAAGGCCCGGACCAAACAGCGCCGTTGCGCGTCCACGGCGGCTCGTTGCGTGGGATTCATTATCGCCCGTCTGTCGCAAGCGCACAGGTCAAAGGCGCGCTGCTACTGGCGGGTCTTTTTGCCAGAGGCAAGACCACCATCGAAGAGGCGTTACCGACGCGAAACCACATGGAAAAAATGTTGAATTATTTCCTGGTGCGAACTGCAACTGAAGAAGCTGGCAGCGTCACTGTATTTGGAGAGCAGGTACCGGAATCGCGCGACTTTGCCATTCCCGGCGACATTTCTTCGGCGGCGTTTTGGCTGGTTGCTGCTGCTGCGCAACGAAGGGGACATCTGCTTATCCGCGACGTCGGTTTAAACGATACACGAACCGCATTACTTGGTGTTTTGCTCCGCATGGGTGCGCAGGTGCGCGAGGCTGTTGAAGATGTCGATCAGCTTGAACCGCGCGGGATTGTTGAAGTCACAGGTTTTCCGCTTAAAGGAACGGTCATCCAAGGGAAGGAAGTGCCACGACTTATTGATGAACTACCGATTTTGTCTGTTGCAGGTGCCTTGGCAAACGGCAGGACAATTATTCGGCAGGCAGGGGAATTGCGCGTTAAGGAAACTGATCGCATTGCAGCAATCGCGCACAATTTGCGGACTATGGGAGCCCAAGTGGCTGAGCTGAATGATGGTCTCGAAATTTCTGGGCCAGCACCCCTACACGGTGCGCACTTGGCGAGCTTCGGCGATCACCGCATCGCAATGGCTTTTGCCATAGGGGGTCTCTTCGCTGAAGGCGAAACCGTGGTTCAGGACGCCGAGTGCATCCGTGAGTCTTATCCGGGATTTGAAATGATGCTGGAAGAGTTCACGAATCCGAAACGGATGCAGGTCAGCACGCCAGTGATTGGTTCACTCACTTCCGCCGCGCCCGAGCAGGGCTAAGCGGTTGCCATAGGAAACATAGGACAAAATGTGACCCATGGGATTGCGCACTTCTGAGCGGGAATTCCATCGGGTAGTTGCCATCGATGGTCCGGCCGCTTCTGGAAAAAGCAGTGTCGCCCGAGAGCTTGCCGGACGCCTCGGTTTTATCTACGTGAACTCGGGAGCTGTTTATCGAGCGATCACGTGGTACCTCCTGGAAAAAGGCATCTATGCCGAAGATAGCAACCGCATTGCCGAAGCTCTCGAATCAGCGGCGATTACCGGCTGCATTCAGGACAACGAGTCGCGCATCCTGATCGATAATGCCGATCCGGTGGCGCATTTGCGCGACGATCGTGTGAACGAGAATGTTTCTCGCGTTAGTAAGTTGCCTGCGGTCCGCAAAATTGTTGGACAGAACCTGCATCAGCGTGCGCGGAACCATGACCTGGTCGTGGAAGGGCGGGACATCGGCTCCGTGGTTTTCCCCGAGACGCCTTACAAATTTTATGTTGATGCTTCGCCTGAGGTACGTCTCCGGCGCCGTGCGGCGCAAGGGGAACGCGACGAAATCGCGCTGCGCGATCACGCCGATTTTTCGCGGGCTGTTTCACCACTCATCATCGCGAAAGACGCACACGTGATCGATACGTCGCAGCTTACGATCGAGGCTGTCGTCAACGAAATTGTGGTACGGCTAAAGCAAAAAGGCCTGCAGGTTTAGAGATTTAGAGATTGAAAAGGAAAATCGCTAAATCACTGAATCCCTCAGTCGTTAAATGAATTTCTACTACTGGCTTGGCTATCACTTTTCCCGTCTGATCGGCCGATTGTTTTTTCGTTTTCGCGTGGTTCATCGGGAGCGCATGATTCAGAGCGGATCTGTGATCCTTGCCATGAATCACGAGAGCTATCTCGATCCGCCGCTTGCGGGGACTACTTGCGATCGGGCGATATACTTTCTGGCCCGGCGAACACTCTTGGAGATGCCGCTGCTCGGCTGGCTTTTGCCAAAGCTAAATGTGATCCCAGTTAACCAAGAAGGCGTGGATCGTAGCGCCATTAAGGCTTTGATTCGTATTCTGAAGGCGGGGAACGGGGTGCTGGTTTTCCCGGAAGGCTCGCGCACACTCGACGGTAAATTACAGCCCGCGGAGCCCGGATTGGGGCTCGTGATTGCAAAAACGCTTGCCCCAGTCGTGCCCATGCGGATCTTTGGCGCACACGAAGCCCTGCCTCGCGGCAGGGGCGGCTTGCGGTTTGTGCCAATTACTATTGTGATAGGAGAACCGATTTTTTTTACGGCAGCCGATCTTTCCGGGCCGGGAAAAAATCTCTACGGGCGACTAAGCGAGCGCGTTATGAATGCAATCGCGGCCTTGCGCTTGTAAGGTCGACTTCGATACTAAGGCGTGAATTCACGCGAACCGCCCTTGGAAAGATCGCGACCATCCCGGGTCTCGACGAGCGCTGTTGTGATGATGCTCATCATTATTGGGGTATTGATCTTGTTGGCCGTTTTCGCGAATGTCCGGCGCTTTAGGCATAGCTACGTGGAGACAGTCGTGGTCAGACCGGCAACTACGCTGGCGCCGCACGCGCGTTAAGTTTCGTTTGACTAGTCGTTGGCTTTCCGTTTTCTTCGTCAAAATTACGGACACCGAATACAATTTATTGCTGCTATGAATAAAATTTTTGCCCTTTTGATGCTCATCTCGATTGCGATGATTTGTTCCTGCCAAAAACAAGATTCAGCCGCCGAGCAGCAACTTGCTCAACGAAAAGCGGAGCTGGCCGCGCGCGAGAAAGCATTGGATGAAAGGGAGAAAGCATTGGCGGAAAGAGAAAAAGCCCGGGCGGTCGCCCGCTCAATTCCCTCTGCCGCTCAGCCGCAGAGCCAGGTTCGCGACGCCGAGCAGTTGAAAGCAGAAAGAGAGAGGAGATTACAACAGCTCCCCCCAGCTTTGCAGGGTCTGATCGCCGACCCCTCGCAGGGGCGAGATGAAACCGACACCAGAATGCAAGAGCGAATCGCCCAACGAGAGCGTAGAATGGAAGAATTACAAAGACAGAGGATGGCTCACGCAGTAAGACCTTTTGGGGCCGACACTACCTCGCCTACTCCATCTCCTGCGATAGAGGCTACTTCGCCATCTCCGTCGCCTACGCCTGAGTAAACTCGAGCTGTTGCTTACGAGCCAGGGCCAAAACTGGCCGCCAAATTTGCATTGTATCCTGCAAGCTCGCGAGCGTACTGGACCGTGTCGATGGAATCGATATTCTTGTCGCGCCGGATGGCTTTGATTCTTGGGAAACGCAATGCCAGTCCACTGGTGTGACGCGTGCTGGGCTGGATTGAATTGAAGGCGACCTCAAGCACAACATCCGGTTTTACTGTGCGATACCGGCCGTAATTTGCGATCGTGTTGTGTTTGAAATGCTGGGTTAGTTCGGCAATCTCAGCATCAGTCAATCCGCTGTAAGCTTTGCCAATGGGTAGGAGTTCGCCAGTCGCTTCATCGCGCACCGCGAAGGTGTAATCGCTTAGAACATGATTCCGCTTGCCATGGCCAAATTCCGCCGCGACAACTACGACATCGAGCGTCGCCAGCTCCTTCTTAAGCTTCAACCAGAACATCCCCCGGGCGCCGGGTAAATAAAAGCTTTCCGGATCTTTGATCATCAGACCTTCATTCAAGCGCTGGCGGGCCTGTTGAAACGTTTGTGCGATCTCGGCGGTAGAATGGGCGGGGGTCACTCTGGCAATTTGAAATTGTGAAGGCAAACGCAGGGAATCGAGGTGTCTTCGCCGCTCGCGCAACGGAGTTCTTAACAACGATTGCCCGTTCAACCAAAGAAGATCAAAGATGACAAACGCAACTGGGACGTCCGCTGCCGCGCGCGCGAACAAATCTGCGCCGTTGCTGGTGCGGCCGAGCCGCTTTTGCAGATCGAAAAACGTAAGCCTGCGATCTTTCTGGAACGCGATAATTTCACCATCGAGAATCAGCTCTTCCTGGAAGTTCCTGGCTTGATCCGCCAGCTCGGGGAATTGAGTGGTGATGCGTCGCAAATCACGCGAAAAAATTTCAATGCGTTGTGAGCTGCGATGAAGCTGCGCTCGGATCCCGTCGAATTTATCTTCCAAATATACTGTAGCTGGCGGCTCTGATGCCGGTGGGCCGTGGTCAGCGACGCCAGCTACAACAAAACGTTCCCACACGGCTTTGGCAGTAGGCTGCGGAGTCGCCAGCATGCACTTGATCGGACGAAAGAGCGACAGCTGTGCCCGGTGCAGTGCTTTTTGTGAAGCGAGCAGCGCAGCCTGGCCGATGTCGCCTGACAACATGTTGGCCTCTCTTACTTGTTCGACGGGAACATCAAACGCCTTCGCAATCGCTTCCTCTACCAAACCCTCGCGCAATCCGATGCGCAGGTCGCCAGTCAAGATTTTGACGACGTACTGACCTTCGCGTGCGGACAAGACGGACAAGCGATTTTGCAGCAGTCTCGCCTTCGCGTTGGGGCCGCGTGTGCGATTCAGATTTTCGAACAACTCGCGCGATTCGCCGATACTGAATGGCTGCGGCGTTGTTCGCCCATCGAGAATTTCGAACGCACTTTTGCCAGCATCGCCATGCGCGCTGGCGATGCGATGAAGTTCCGTGTCGGCGATGTTGGTGGCGGCTTGTAGCGCACGGAAGATTATTGCCCAGCCAACCTGCAGTGTGCGCAAATCGCTTTGGGCAAATGCCCTTCCGGTAAAGTAGAGGGTCGCGATAGGGAGCTGCTCGCTGGTTAGACCGCGCAGATAATCGGCAAGCAGTCGAATTTTCTCCAGCCTAGCGGGAGTCGTAGAAATCGCTTTGGCAATATTCGCAAACGCGAGAAATTCGGAGTCGGGGGGGCCCTCGCAGAACGAACCGGCGTGCTCGACTGCGGGAGCTCGCGATGGGCGTGTCACGACCAGCCCGCGTGTGCGCGTGCGCTTATCGGAGCGCAGCGCGAACTCGAGTTGATTTTCCTGATTCAATGCCCAGGCTTCGATGCCGCGCGCTCGGAGATCGCTGGCAAACTCAGCGGCGAAACCATGGAGCGTAAACACTCGCCGTGGCTGTACCAGTTCGACATAGCGGATCAAATCGTCATAATCCGCGTGATCCGAGAGAGGAAATGCAGCGTCGACGCCGTAACGATAGACGGCATTTGGATCGACAGCCCAACCGCTGATCATTGCCACGCGTCTGCGCGGGATTTTTTCCAGCATTTGCGAGCGATTCGCGCTGGGTGGGCAAATTAGAACTTTTCCTGCAACATCATTCGCCTTGTATCGGACGTATTTGCAAAACGACTGGCCAAACTGCTCGTAGATGCGCGTCATTCGATAAACTGAGCCGTGGAGCATCGGCGTCAGGCCCGCTCCATCAAGCGAACACAATATCTCTTGAGCTTTGCCTAACGAATAGCCTAGAAGCACCGGCACCTGGGCGGCTTCGATTGTTTCGTGGCAGAACGCCACTATTTGGTCAATGACTTGCTCCGTTGGCGGAAATCGATACCGCCGCAGGCCGAATGTGGTCTCCATGATGAGCGTATCGGCGTGGCGCCACTGCGCTTGCTCGGCGGATTTTCCGGGTCGTAGCTTGAGATCTCCTGTGTAAAGAAGTGTCTCATCGTCGGCGAAAAGGAAACATTGTGCCGAGCCAAAAATATGCCCGGCGGGCAATAACATCAGATCGAGCCCATGCACCGTCCGTTTTTCACCAAATGGCAGAACATGTTCGATCCGACGACCCGGCATCCGGTGTTGAAGCAAACGCGATGTTCGCTCGGAAAGGATAATCTCCTCGTGAGGCGCTATGTGGTCGCTATGCGCATGCGAGATGAAAGCTAAGTGCTTCGGATCCCACGGGTCTAACCACAAATTCTGGCGCGGCAGATAAATGCCGCGTTCGTAACGAAGTCCAATCATAAAAAGAAGTTTACTTTCGGATTGGGGCGGGTTCCATAGGGCCTATAAGACCCATGAGATACAGGCAAATGAGGTTTGCCGCCGCTCTGACTCTACTTGCGCTCGCCGCTTCCAGTAAAGCCGCTCCTCGCGAAGAACCAAGAATCGTCGAAAAAGTGACACCGCTCCCGGTTGCCTTAGACAAGGATTTCGAATTTCGAAAAACGAAGCTTTTTCTTTTGGGTGAGAAAACACCAGCAGGTTTGGGCGCACGGCAGCAAACGAGCTCGCTGAGATCAAAGTCGAGTTCGCCAGGCCAGAAAACGGCGACGCTTCAGGACGCCCCGGTCACCTTTGAGCGCCAATTCCGAATGTTCGGCGCTGTGACGTGGCTGGATCAGCGCCAGCGTTTCGGTAACTATTTCGATTTCTTTTGGCGAGCGAAGCGGCCCTCCGACGTCACTGTGCGTCTGGAGTATCGCCAGGAAAAATTACACGAACACGTCCAGGCACAGGAGATTACCTATCGAAACATGCATGGCACCCATAAGACCGAATTCAAGGTCGTCGGTGACGATTACTTCGACGACGGTCGCGTGATCGCGTGGCGTTGCGTTTTAATCGCGAACGGCCAGATCGTGGCGGAGAACCGCTCCTTTATGTGGGAGTGATAGCCGCACCTGATGGCCTTCTTTGCTCGTTCTAGAGCTCCACTCCGCATTGGTTAGGGCGTCGCTCCGTGAGCAACGTCATCCGCTGCGCGCGGCCTTTGATGTCCTGCTTTTCGAATCAAATTTCGGGAGCTGGTTGAAGCCCTGTGAGGTTTGACAGCATGCCTCATGGACTGGTATCCTTTAAGGAGTAACTGTGGATTCATCTATTCAAGTAGGTGTAAGAGGCCCGACCGTATGGGTCAGAGTGGAGGGGAAAGGTAGTTTTCTCAATAGCGGCAACCTGAAAGAGTTCGCGCGCGAGATGTTGGACCGCGGCTACCGGG
>QHMS01000065.1 GCA_003217895.1 Verrucomicrobiota bacterium | reverse complement strand
CATCAGCCCGAACAATTCACCGCTCTTCTCGTACCGATAATCCGTCCCGTATTCCGCCAGCCGCAATGGCAGATCGCGATAGCTGCGCGGAATCGCTGCAAACAACTTGTGGTGATGCGGACAGTTCATCGCTTTGAGGTAGTAACGATCACCAATGGAGGCTGCGAATTCCTTTAACTCTCTTAGTTTGGCTTCGTCTGCTCGCTCCGCCCCTCGAACTAACTCAAGTTGAGTAAGCAAGTCACCCTTGGTGGTAGGGTCGGAGAGATTTCCCGACTTCGCTTCGTCAAGAACTCGCTCCCAAACCTCTCCACCGTAGTTTTCGAAATGAGCGATGATCGCATTCGCTTTTTCAAGCTGCTTCTTGTCCTTATCTTCGATCAAAGTCATTGGTGGAAACATCGACTCGGCGTAGTAGGGGAGGTGACCGCTCTTTTTGTAGAGGCTTTCGCGCGCGATGTGCGGTGTGCGCACGCGTTGATAGCCAGCGGCAAACTCCGTTTCCTTGGCCAGCTTTTCCAGTTCTTCGGCGATTGCTGCGCCGCGCGGCAAAAACATGGGAAGCCCTGGGCCGACGTCTTCATCGAAAACGAAAAGCTCGAGTTCGCGCCCAAGCTTGCGATGGTCGCGTTTCTTCGCTTCCTCCAGCATGGCGAAGTAATCGTCGAGTTCCTTTTTCGTTTTGAATGCCGTGCCGTAAACGCGTTGTAACTGCGGATTTTTTTCGTCGCCTTTGTAGTACGCGCTGGCCACGATGGTCAGCTTGAATGCGCCGATGTTTCCCGTGCGCATCACGTGCGGTCCAGCGCAGAGATCGATAAAATCGCCACTGCGATAGAGCGAAATCTTTTCGTCGGGCGGAATGTTTTCGATGATGTCGAGCTTGAATTTGCTGGGCTCGGGACGTTCGCTCAGCGCCGCGAGCCGGCCTTTCTTGCCCAGCGCCAGTGCTTCGTCTCGCGAGACTTCCACGCGCTCGAACGGATGATTCGCTTTGATCTCCTTTTTCATCTCGGCTTCGATCTTCTCGAAATCGTCAGGCGAAATCCGGTGCGGCAGATCGACATCGTAGTAAAAACCGTTTTCCACCGGCGGCCCGGCGGCGAACTGCGCTTCCGGCCAAATCTTTAAAATGGCCGTCGCGAGCACATGCGAGGCTGAATGACGCAGACGTTCCAAGTCCGTCATCTGCTCGCGCTGCTCCAAAGTTTTCCGTTCCTCAGACATGGTTGAAAGCGGGTGAAATTAACCACGAAGAACACGAAGGACACGAAGAAATTTGCCGCAGCGAAAATCCGGCGACGCTGCTCTATATTTCCGGGTGATGCCACGACTTTCACAATGGCTGCTTGTCGCAACGGTGGCTTCGACTGGCTGCGGGCAAACGGCCCCGCCGGTTTCCGAGTTCGCAGCACAGCGCCAGCGAATGGTCGAGCGACAGCTGAAAGATCGCGGGATCAAGGACGAGCGCGTGCTCGCCGCGATGGGCAAAGTGCCGCGTGAAGCATTTGTTCCTCCGGAGTCGCGCGCTGCCAGCTATGAAGATGGACCGCTGCCTATTGGTTACGGCCAGACAATCTCACAGCCATACATTGTGGCGTTTATGACCGAGCAACTGCGGCCGAAGCCAAACGATCGCGTTTTGGAAATCGGCACCGGCTCAGGATATCAGGCTGCGATTCTCGCGGAGCTGGTCTCGGAAATTTATTCGGTTGAAATTGTTGAGCCACTCGCCAAAAACGCGGAAGCAACGCTGCAACGTCTCGGTTACAAAAATGTGCACGTAAAAATCGGCAACGGTTACAAAGGCTGGCCGGACGCGGCGCCGTTCGATGCCATCATTGTGACTTGTGCGCCCGAGAAGGTTCCGCAGCCGCTCATCGATCAACTGAAAGACGGCGGCCGCGTGGTCATTCCCGTCGGTGAGCGATTCGCTCAACAGCTTTACCTGCTGGAAAAGAAAAACGGCCAAATGAAAGAAAGTGTCACCTTACCGGTTCGCTTTGTACCAATGGTGCGCGAAGCGACTGAAAGAGTGATTGATGATCACTGAAATCCTTCGCCTGAGCTCAGGATGACAAGCTGTTGCTTGTCACTTAATCGCCGCGAGTTTTTTCAAATCAACGCGCTTGATCCATTGCTGCAATTCCTTCGGGTCCTGGTTCTGCAGCTCGATCTGAAGGGAATAACGATTGGCAATCATTACCCAGAGAGTGGCATGTCGGCTTTCTTTCTCGAATGCTTCAAACGCGGGGTTGCCATCGATGGTGACAGACTTGCTGTAACCTTCGGCGCTTTCGCTAGTGTTCTTCCACGCATCCGTGGTGGCGCTGACGTTGTCGGGGTTGGCGACCAAATCTACAATGCTAATTGCTGCGGTTGGCGCTTTCTCCCCGTCGCCCTGGTGGTAATCGCGATGCACGTTCGTGATTTTGAATCCACCGACATCTTCCGTGGAGCCCTCCGGCTTGTCAGCCGTCCAGCCCTGCGGCGGTTCCGGTAAAATCGGAAGTAACTTCTGATAATCGACGGCTTCAGGCACGAGGATCGGTTCGTTCTGTGCCCGCGCAGTTCCGAGCGCAACGCCGACAAGGAAAGCTAGCACGAAAGATCCGGCGTGTGCCGGCGAACAAAACCGAGCCGTTGTTTTCATGCTAGCTAGCCCCTTCGTGCGTGGTTCGGGATTAACGTACCCGATTAACTTTACCTTGGCTGTCAAGACGCGTGCAGGATGCTCATTAGCACGTGCATCTCCCAAGCGCGTGCGAACGGCGGTAGCATTGCTTACTTTTCGCCTCTCCCTTCTGGAAGGGTGAGGGTAGGATGAGGGTTGGTTCCCGTAGTCGCATCATGACGCAAACGCCTCACCCCAATCTTCTCCCCTCAGGCCAGGGGAGAGGCGGATCGAAGCACAGCGGTCATCTACACGCCACGTCTAAAAGATCTCTGGACGCGCGAGATCTGGGCCATCTCTCGAAAATGCTGTTGCTGTTGTGGATTTTGGCTGTTGCGGCTCGGCTAATTCTAATTAATCAACCCTACGTCGATCACTGGAGCTGGCGGCAAAGCGACGTCGCGGCGATTGCACGCAACTTCAGCGAAGGAAGTTTTCTTTTCGCTTATCCGCAGATCGATTGGGCCGGCGATGCGACCGGTTACGTTGGAACCGAATTTCCGATTTTGCCATTTCTCGCCGCACTTTGTTACAAGATTGTCGGCAGCCGCGAATGGATTGGACGCAGTCAGGCTGTAATTTTCTTTGCTGTTTCCCTGCCATTTTTCTTTTTGCTCGTCCGCGAAGTCTTCAGCGGCACAGCCGCAGTTTGGGCGACATTCTTTTTCAGTTTCGCGCCGCTGAATATTTTCGCCGGCCGTTCGTTCATGCCGGACGTCCCATCGCTTAGCCTCGCGATCATCGGTTTATATTTTTTCCTGCGTAGCGCTAGCAACGGGCGGCTGCTGCTGTTTTTCCTAGCCGCGATCGCGATCTCCTTATCGCTCCTAATCAAAATCACCAGCATCATTATTTTCGCGCCGCTAGTGTATTTGGCTGTAGCGGCGGTCTATGACCGCCGGCGAAACAAGGAGCACTGGTTTCCAAAACTGGGGGTGCGATCTGGAGAGCGCCCTTCCTTGGATAATGGCGCTCATAGAGCGCCGCTACAGATAATGGCTCTCTTTCTTGCGATCGCGTTATTGCCTTCTGCCGCGTGGTACTGGCATGCGCATCAAATGGCAGAGAAATTTTATCCGTATCACTTCTTCGGTGCCGGCGGAATTCGAATCGAAAATTCCTCATGGTACTGGCATATCGCGCGACAGACTGCGACATCGAGCCTGACGCCGATTCTCTCGATCATGGCGGTGGTTGGTTTGTTTGTCCCGCAGTCGCGGGATCTAAGGCACCCACGTCTGTTTCATTGGTGGCTCGCTGCGATGATTCTCTTCATCGTCATCGTCGGATACGGCAATCGCCATCGATGGTATCAACTGCCGCTGGTACCAATCACGGCCGCTTTTGCTGGCGCTGCCTGCGCATTCGTCGGATCGAAGATCGCATCGTCGCGCGTTGCTGCCGTTACGTTGTCGATATTACTCGCGGGTTCGTTTGCACTGCTGGCTTACGTTTTCGTGCAACCACTTTATGAACCCTCCGCAGCTCAACTTCGCGATGCCGGTCTGGAAATGAACAGAATTACGGCGCCCGGTGCGTTGATTGTTGCTGCGGACATGGGTGATCCGACGATATTTTACTACGCACAGCGAAAGGGTTGGCACTTCCTCGAGAAAGACGCGATTTACGCCGGCAATCCTACCGACAGTCAGCAGGCCATCGCCGATCTTGAGTCGTTGCGTAGTCGTGGTGCGACGCATTTCGTTTTCACTACCAACACGTTTTGGTGGCTGGATTATTATCCTGAATTCGCACAGCATCTCGCCGAAAACGCAAAGCTGATGGAGGCAACTCCGGAATTTAGAATTTACAAGCTAGCAGGCGGAATAAGGTGAAAAGATTGGTCTCTCAGTACACTTCGAAGAGTGCCTGTCATGTTGAGCGAAGCGAAACAGCTCTGTTTGTTTCAGTGGGCGCTGGGTCCAGAAAGCTCAGAATGACATTTTGAGATTCCTCGACTTCGCTCCGCTCGGAATGACAACACCCATAAAGCCTCGTCGTCAGCTCGGATTGTTTGATGCCACAATGATCGTGATGGGCGGCATCGTTGGGGCCGGCATCTTTGCGAATCCTTCCGAAGTGGCGCATCGCGTCCATACACCCTTTCTGATCCTTGGCGTTTGGGTGCTTGGCGGTTTGATCGCGATGTGCGGCGCGTTCATCTGGGCTGAGCTTGCCACTCGTCTGCCCGCTGCGGAGGGTGGCCAGTATGTTTACTTGCGCGAGGCATATCATCCGGCGATCGCATTCATGTACGGCTGGGGACTGCTGCTCGTCACGCAAACTGGCGGCATGGCCGCGGTGGCGGTGATTTTTGCGTCTTACTTTCGCGCGCTCACAGGAGCGGATTGGAACAACAGCGCGATCGCCGCACTCGCGCTGCTCATCTTGACTGTGGTCAACTGTTTTGGAGCACGCGCGGGCAGCAATGTGCAGAGCACTCTCATGTTGCTGAAAATTGGCGCGATCGCAGCGCTCGTGATCATTGGATTTGCCGTGGGCCACCACGTCACGGGACCCAAATCCGAACCAATTCTTGGACAGCCCGCTTCATTTGGCCTCTTGAAAAGTATCGGCGCGGCGATGGTCCCGATCGCTTTTGCCTATGGCGGATGGCAGACGGCCACTTTTGTTGCGGGTGAAATGCGAGACGCGCCCCGCGATTTATCTCGCGGACTGCTAATTGGCGTAGGCGGCGTTGTGGCTTTGTATCTTGCTGTAAATCTCGCGTGTTTGCGCGTGCTCGGCCCGGCGGGGCTGAATGCGACAACGACTCCCGCTTCTGATGTGATGCGGATCGCGCTTGGCGAGCGCGGTGCGCAATGGATTGCGATCGCAATCACAATCTCCACGCTCGGTTTCCTAAGCCAAAGCATGCTCACAGCTCCGCGCGTGTATTACGCGATGGCGCGGGACGGCCTTTTTTTTAACGGTGTAGGCAAGGTTTTCGGAAGGTCGGGAGCACCCGTGGT
>QHMS01000347.1:1336-3456 GCA_003217895.1 Verrucomicrobiota bacterium | reverse complement strand
GGGATTCAACGTCATCAGGTCCGCGACAAGGCGTTCACCAATCCTGGGATCAGATTGAAAATGCCGCACGAAGTCGCCGTGTGTGAAGATGCCGAGCAATTCCTCGTCTTCGCCGATGACAACGGCGGCGCCTGCGCGGACGCTCGTCATTGCTCTTAGCACATCGCGAACAGACGCATTTGTCGAAACAACGGCCATTGCCTGGCGCGGCCGCATGATTTGATGGACGCGCATCAACACGCTCCGGCCAATCATTCCGCCGGGATGAAGCTTGGCGAAACCTTCCTTGTTAAAGCCGCGCGCCTCCAACAAGACCATTGCCAGCGCATCGCCCAATGCCATCATCACCGTCGTGCTCGAAGTGGGGGCGAGATTCAACGGACAAGCTTCCTGTTCGATATTGACATCGAGAAAGAGGTGCGCGTTTTGTGCCAGAGTCGATTTTGGATCGCTGCACATGGCGATGATCCTGACCTGGAACCGCGCGATCGCCGGCAGAATCCGGAGTAATTCCTCGGTCTCACCGCTCGCGCTCAAGGCAAGCACAATGTCGCCGTCGGCGATCACGCCGAGATCGCCGTGCAAAGCGTTTGAGGAATCCAGCACCACGGCGGGTGACCCTGTGCTCGTGAGGGTGGCAGCGATCTTCGCGCCGATGTGCCCGGATTTTCCCACGCCTACGACCACGACCTTGCCCCGCGCATCCACCGTATCCTTGATCAATTCGACGGCACGGGAGAAATTTTCGCCCAAGCGTTCCCGGAGCCGCTTGAGTTCAAAGATTTCTATATCCAGGACGCGTCCGGCCTTTTCAAGATAGTCCATCCAAGTATATAATGTGGGCAAGGCGTGGTGAGGGGCAAGAATTTGCACGCCTCGAACGAAAGGGAAAAATATGAAAACGCTCCTAATTGCAATCGCGGCTGCGATGGCGATCACCGCTTCCGCCCAAGAATTCAGAGCACCAATCGGCCCGCAAAAACCGGTGCGTGCAATGCCCACGCCTCCGGCGATGTTGCAACGGCCCCCCGTTGAAGGAGTGATTCCGCGCGCATTCAATTCTTTTTTGATCTTTGCTTGAGTAGCGTACGCGTTCCGCGCGCTGGCGAGCGCGTCCTCGCGAACGCGAACTTTTCCTAATCAGAAAGCCACACTGCTCGACGGCTAGGAAGCAGTCATTCTTTGGAGTCTGGCAAAAAAATCTCCCAGTTGCCAGCGCACTGCTTGAAACAAAAGCCGCTCTAATGCGTGCTTCTGGGATTCAGCGACGATCGCAGCGCGTAAATCGGCGTTTTTCAACAGATCCAGCGCCATCGAAACGATCTCGGTATTGCTTCGGCCTTCGCCGCAAGTTTTTGGAAAAGCAATTCGTTCGATCGCGCCATCGCCGCCTACGCAGGCGACCCGACAGAGCAGAGCGTCGCCTGCCACCTGACCTGGCACATGGCTACGGTCAAGTTGCAAGACGATTTTGTGCTGAGCGACATCGCGCAAATAATCCGGGTAGGATTTCCATTTCTCAATTAAACGGAGTTTTCCCTTGGGAAATCTTAGCTCGTCGAGCAAGCGGCGGCCTTTATGTCCGTCCAGATTAATGACAGTGACCGGTTCACCTGTTACTTCGCTAAGCTGGCGCGCAACCAATACTGCCGCGAAATGATTGCGCGACGGCACATCCCATTCGCGTGTGCCAACGAAGATTCCTGATTGCTCGTCTGGCCGGATGGAAAAGTCCCATCGTTGATCCGCGATTGGATACGGAGTGGGAATAAAGGCTACCGTCGTGAGGTCGCATTTCGAGAGGACGCGTTGATAGATTTCCGCGGCTTCCGAAGTCGTGGCGAGGCATCCATCTGCTTCTGCCACAATTTTCATGAACCGCGATAGCTTCGCGCGGTCGCGCAACTGTTGAGCAATTTGATGCAGCCCAGTTTCTTTCAGAGAAACCGCGACGATGCGGCCTTGCTTCTTAAGGTCGTGTAATGCGCGCTCTGAAGCGCGAAAATCGCTGCGCAAAAGCAGCAGGACCGGTGTCTCCTCTGCGATGGCGCGGCGCGCATTGCGATGAAAAGCTCCAAGCGTGCATGCAGCGAAAGCATGAAAATTGATCGGCGGATGCG
>QHMS01000347.1:0-1325 GCA_003217895.1 Verrucomicrobiota bacterium | reverse complement strand
GTTGCTGAATGGATGAGTCGCTTAGATCACTTATTCGTCGAGGTTGCCCGGCGGCCGTGCCGCGGATTTCAGGAGCGTGTGCTCCACATCCTCCTGGTCGAGCGGTTTGACCGGGATCGCGCGCCGGATCTCGGCCGGTTTGTTTTCTTCCGGCTGGACTGGGATCGCTTTCCGGATCTCGGGCGTCGATTGCGCTGCTTGCACACCTGGTTCGCTTGGGTGCGCCACGCCGGTTGCAGGCTGGCGATTGGGGTCAATCGCCGCTGCCTTGACTGGCGTTGTGCCAGTCGCGCCGGCCACGCTATCGATGTTTTGATTTCCGGCTGTCTCCGTTGCTGGCTGTGGAACCGGCTCAGGCTTCAGTGTCGATTTGAGAGAATTATAGGGATCTTTGTCAGCTAACAATGTGGGACTTTTTATTGCGACTGGCATAACTTCGCTGAGGTCCACAGCCAGCGCGGCGCGCGGTAAATCGCTGGCGGGAAACTCGCGAGCGAGGCGGGCACGCGGCTCGCCATGGATGTTGCAAGGTTCAGTGGGCGCTTGCGAGGGCGTCGCAATCTCCGTGTAAGTGGTGCGCTTCTGAACGGCGTCGCTATTCGCGGTTCTTATGGCGTCATAACATTTATCCGTAGCCAGCAAGCCAGACCTCGAGCATATCTCAATCTGTTTTATATTTTCCGGCTGCTTAATTTCTCGCGGCGGATAACTCTTGGCAGCAGCGTTCATGATATCGACCCAAATCGGCAGCGCGAGCTCGCGCCCAAACGCGCCACGATAAATCTTTTGCGGCTTGTCGAACCCCGCCCACACAGCGCACGTGAAATTGGAATCATATCCGGCAAACAGCGCATCAGTGAAATCGTAAGCGGTACCGGTCTTACCTGCTGCGGGCATTTTCTTTAGACCAAATTCTGTAAAAGCAGCTTTGCCCGTTCCTGTTCTAAGGGCATCCACGAGACAGGAATGAACTTCGTATGCGGTTTCAGGTTTGGTGACCAGTTTCCGGATGCTCTGCTGCTTCCCATCCCAAACCAGTGTGCCGTCCTTTTCTTCAATGCGCTCCAAAATGTGCGGCGCATTTGGCCGCCAGCCGCCGTTTGGAAAGATAATGTATCCGAGAGCGAGCTCGGCCAGCGTGACCTCACTGCTTCCGAGAAATGTGGCTGGATAAGGACGAAGCGGGGAACGGATACCCGCCGCAGAGCAAAGGTGCAACACTTCATCGACTCCCGCGTCCATGCCGATGCGGACGGTTGCGCCATTTTTTGATTTGACCAACGCCTGCCTCGCTGTCATGGCCCCTTCGTAACGGTTCTCGGCGT
>QHMS01000064.1 GCA_003217895.1 Verrucomicrobiota bacterium | reverse complement strand
TTACGCTGGCGAGTGGAAGTTCGCGCGCAAGCGCAATTTCTGGGGCATGCGCAACGGGACGGGACGTGGACTGGTCTTGAACTTCGCGACGGCGAGACACCCTCGCCAGAATGCGACGCGCGACCCCAGAAGTTTCGCTCGCGCTCGCGATTGAACGCGGTTAGCTAAGCGCGTATGCCTAAAAAAATCGCACTGCTTTTTGCAGGTCAAGGCGCGCAAAGCGTCGGGATGGGAGGGGATCTCGCAGAGCAATTTCCTACCGCGGCGGATTTGTTTCATCAGGCCGATGAGGTTCTGGGCCGAAACTTGAGTCAAATTGCGTGGAACGGTCCGATCGAAGAATTGACGAAGACTTCAAATTGTCAGCCTGCGCTTTTCGTTCAAGGACTTGCGTGCTTATCGGTTCTGCACGAGTTGGCGGGCCATTTTTCGATTGGCGGCGCAGCCGGATTGTCTTTAGGGGAGATCACCGCTCACGCCTCGGCTGGCACTTTTGATTTTGCAAGCGGACTAAAGCTTGTGGAACGACGCGGCGAATTGATGGATGAAGCTTGCGCGGCAACAAACGGAGCGATGGCGGCAATGATCGGTGCGGATGAAAACGTGGTGCGCCAGCTCGCGGCAGATGAAGACGTCGATATTGCGAACATCAATGCACCTGGCCAGATCGTCATCTCAGGTGAGCGGGCGAAAGTGGAAGCTGCAATCGGCGTGGCCAGGGAATATGGGATTCGCCGCGCGACGCTGCTCAATGTCGCCGGCGCGTATCATTCGCGCTTGATGGAAAGCGCCTATGAAAGGCTGGGGGCGGCGCTTCAGCACGTAATGGTGCAGCCGCCGCGTTTTCCCGTGATTAGCAACGTGACCGGTGAAGAAGTGGAAACGCCGATTGAAATTCGTCAGACCCTGCAGGATCAGGTCACGGGAACAGTGCGGTGGATGGATTGCGTGGAGCGGCTGGTAGCACTTGGCTGCGATCTTTTCATCGAGCTCGGGCCGGGCGGCGTGCTGGCTGGTTTGTTGCGGCGCACGCGCAAAGATGTGGACGTGATGTCGGTCAGCGACGCGGAGTCGGTGCGGAAGTGCGCTGAGAAAACTGCTGCGCAAAATTCGCTACGCTAGCATTCAGCTGGAGATGGCACTGGAATCTTCAACATCGCTAAGTCCATCTGCATCTTCAGGAGGCAGATCACTCGCGCAACGCGGCGCCGCGTACTTTGGCATGTCCGGGTCAGAGGAGTTTATGACGGCTGCGATTCTTTTCGCGCTGATGATCGTGCTAAAGCTGATAAACACGACGACCTATCGCTTCGATAGCGATGAGTCGCAGCACACGCACGTAATCTGGGCATGGGCGCGCGGCTTCGTCCAATACCGCGATGTGTTCGATAATCACATGCCTCTTTTCCAGATAATGTTTGCGCCGATTTTCGGAGTGATCGGTGATCGGGCGACCATTCTTTACTGGATGCGTTTCATCCTGTTGCCGATGTATTTTGTCGCAGCCTGGTGCACTTACCGAATTGGTGAATTACTTTTCTCCCGGCGCGCTGGCGTGTGGGCGGTCATTCTGGCTGGCCTTTACTCCAAGTATCATTTCATCTCATTAGAATTTCGGACTGACAACCTCTGGGCGCCGCTATGGCTTCTGTGCGTCCTTACGCTTATCAGTGGAAGCCTGACGGCGCCTCGAGCTTTGAAGGCCGGTCTTTTGCTGGGGTTTTGCTTCAGTGTCTCCATGAAGTCGGTTTTGTTGTTAGTTGCCCTTCTGGTCGGCGCATCGATTGCGCTCTTTCTGGTGGGGAGAAAAGAGCTTGGTCAATCATGGCCACATCTGGCGCGTTGTGCCGCGCCCTTTTTCTTCATAACCTTCTTAGTTCCGGGAATCATCGCGGCGGCCTTCGTTCTCGGCGGTGCATGGCGCGACTTCTATTATTGCGTTTTTGAGCACAACATGCTGCAGCATCTTAGTCCTAAAAATCATCCGGCGTGGTGGATTTTTATTTTTCCCATCGTTTTCCCGTTGGTGATTTACGCCGCGCGGCGAATCGTTCGCGCGGGTCCCGAACCAGCGTTAGCATTTCGGCGCGCGTTCATTTTTCTCATCTGTGGCTTCTATGCGCTGGCTCTGTACAGCTTTTGGAATCTGCTCACGCGTCAGGATGATCTTCCATATTATCCTCTGGCGTTCGTCCTCGTCAGCGGAGGTTTGCTTGCCATTTCGCCGCACTTCGCGAGATACGGCCCGCGTATCGGGGGTTATCTCCGGCACGTTCCGTTGCCGGCGTTTCTCGCTTTGCTGTATTTGTTTCTGCTCATCGCAAGTCGGCCGTTCTGGATTGATCGTGCCCGACTCGAGACAGGTTTGCTCCGCGGCGTTTTGAAATTGACCGATCCGGGCGACTTCGTTCTGGATTGCAAAGGCGAAACTATCTTTCGGCAACGCTGCTTTTGGCCCGTGACCGAATCAATCATGTTAGAGCGCATTGCGCGCGGCCTTGTGGCCGATAACGTCTCGGAGCGTGCAGTTGAGACCCGTGCCTGTCTCGCATCCATGAAGGGACGAATGCCCTTCTACGGTAGAAAATTTATCTGGGAAAATTATATTTCTGTCGGCAACGATTTGAAGGTGGCGGGGAGGTATTTGAGACCCTCCCCAACCGATAGCAAGCGGATGGACTTCGAAGTTGTGATTCCGGCGCATTACAAAATTATCGCGCCTGATGGCCCGGTCGAAGGAATGCTGGACGGGACTCCATATGATGGCGCACGGTTTCTTGCACCGGGTGCTCACACTTTTGTGCAAACATCATCGAGAACAGAACTCGCTTTTTTCTGGGCCCAGGCAGTCGATCGGAAGTTTATCCCTGAGAAGTTTTCCCATCCGCGGAGGAAAAGATAGGAGTTCCAGCATTGCGTTTGGCTACGCTTCTGCTAGAAGGCTTACCCGTGTCTGTTCCAGTCTTTACTTCGCGCTCGCGCTTGTTGCTCTTCGCACCGCATCCCGACGATGAATCGCTGGCATGTAGCATTCTTCTGCAACGAGCGGTTCGCGCCGGTGCAGCGGTTCGCGTCGTTTATGCTACGGACGGCGACGATAATCCCTGGCCGCAACGCGTGCTCGAACGCAAGTGGCGCCTGAACGCAACCGACCGCAGGCGTTGGGGAAGGTTGCGACGAACAGAAGCGCTCGCGGCGTTGCGTGTCTTGGGCGTGAACGGTTTCGCCGCGCGTTTTCTCGGCTTACCCGATCAAAAACTGACCGCCATGTTAATGTGCAACTGTCAATCGGCGCTTGAGCACCTTTCAGGAATCATAGCTCATTGGAAGCCGACGGATCTGTTGATGCCGTCGATTTCCGATACGCATCCCGATCATAGCGCGCTCGCGGTAATGCTTCGGCTGGTCTTGAGTGAATCCTTTTTGGACCCGATGGCGACAGAACAAATGACTGCATGGAGTTATGTCGTTCATGGTAGGAGCCCCACGTTCTTTGATCGTTCGGGCTCGATCTGTCAATCCCAGCGCGAAGCAGCAATCAAGCTTCGGGCGATTCGTTGTCATACAACGCAGCTCAAACTATCGCGGAAACGATTCCTCGCATATGCCAGCCGGCCGGAGCGTCTGGTCAAACTTGGCGCACGCGATGAGACCATCGCCGATGGCTCGATTGCTTCAGTTTTCAGGTTGCGTCGTTCGCTTCGCGTGGCGCTGCGGCTCTCCCCCAAAGCCATGCGTGTGTCGGAACCGGCGCTTTTTGTGTTGGGACGCGGCGAAGCCGGTGCGTTGCGTTGTGTGACAATGCGCGTGCCCGCCAGATCTTCGCGTGTTGAAATCCGCGACTCGGCCTCGCTGGACCACGTCGCTGGGGCGCGATATTACGGCAACGCTTTCGCTGGCCAACTCACCATTCCGCTTTCCATTTTTTCATCTGTGTCCGCCATTTTTGTTAAGCTGGAACGCCGCTCGTGGTTCTTTGATGAAGCTGGCTGGCTGGACATTCCGCCAGCCAAACTCCAGCCGATTCCTGAGCCGCAACGTGATGAGGTAGAAGCTAACCTGGTCACTGTTCGTTAGGCGGTTCCGTAGCCCCGGCCCGCCTGTCCTGCCGTAGCGAAGCGAAGGCGGACGACCGCAGATTCATTGCGGCATTGTTGCGGAAGGGCATCATTGCCGTAGCCTCAAGGGATGAATCTTTCACAGCGCATTGATTCCGATTTGAAAGAAGCCATGCGCGCCAGGGACACCACGAAGCTTGGTGTCTTGCGAATGCTCAAATCGGCTTTGAAGTACGCTGCGATTGCAAAATCAGGAACACAAGCCGAACTGAGTGACGTCGAGGCCGCTCAGGTCATTCGCAAGCAAGTCAAGCAACGCCAGGATTCGATCGAGAGTTTCGAAAAAGGCGGACGCGCCGAACTGGCCAGCAAAGAGAAGGAAGAGTTGTCGATTTTGAATGCGTACTTGCCGCAGGCGATGACAGGCGATGAGTTGGCCAGGGTCGTGCGCGAAACGATCGCGGAAGTCGGCGCCACATCAAAGGCGCAGATGGGCGCCGTGATGAAAGCGTTGCAGGCAAAAGTGGCCGGGCGCGCGGACGGCAAGGCGCTGAGCGCTGAGGTGCAGAAGCAGTTGAAATGAAGAAAACGTTCAACCTCCAACGCCTAACATCCAACGCCCAATTCAGAAGGTCTGTGTTCGAGATTGGGCGTTCGGGATTCGGCGTTCGGCGTTTTCTGTCTTTTTCATGCTAACCGCCATCATTGTCGCAGCTGGTGACAGCCGCCGCATGGGTTTCGATAAATTGTTTGCGGCGATTGCCGGCAAACCAGTCATCGCTCATACAATACGCGCGTTCGAGCGTGCCAACTCTGTCGATGGAATTATTGTCGTTGCCCGCGAGGATCGACGCGATGAAATCAACACGATCGTGCGCAATGAAAAATTCAAAAAGGTTCGATCGACGATTCCGGGCGGAAAGCGCCGGCAGGATTCCGTGCGCGCCGGGCTGGATCACTTGGAATCCACTGCACGATATGTCGCCGTGCACGACGCCGCGCGGCCGTTGGTTACTCCGAAGCAGATCGAGCGCTTGTTCCAGCAGTGTCAGATCCACGGCGCTGCCGCTTTGGCTGAGCCGATCAACGACACATTAAAACGCGCAGCTGCCGATCTACTAGTCACCGAGTCAGTGGATCGGCAGGAAGTTTATGCCATGCAAACGCCACAGATGTTTGAGCGCGCGTTGATCGATGAAGCCTACCGCGCTGTTTACGCGGAAAACATTTTGGTGACCGACGAGGTTTCAGCAGTCGAGCGACTCGGTCGCGAGGTCGCTCTCGTTCTCAATGATGATTTCAATTTCAAGGTCACTCATCCGCGCGACTTGCCGCTGGCGGAGTTTATTCTTACTCAACGGGCTCGCACCAGCCTCGTCTAAGGTCTTGGTAATCCGTTCAAGGGAAAGTCTCCAGCGCAGATCGACAAGATGATGAGGAACAAGGGATTTGAACCAAGGGGCTCAGATCCGGTGAGCGGCAAAGGCGGTTACGTCAACCCACAGACTGGCCGCTCCTATCACATTGACCCGAACAGCCGTCACGGGAGCCGCCCCACGTGAATGTCAACCGACCAAGGGGGTACCGAGGGCCGCTGGAGAAAAAGAAATTGCCACTGACCAGAGAAGCACCAACATTGTAGGAACCGCAAGTGCGATGATACTGACTGTCGAAGTTGAACCCGATGGTGATCGGAAT